>CBDVDJ010000341.1:0-4258 GCA_965372695.1 uncultured bacterium | reverse complement strand
AACGCAGCCGATTTCGGAGCGGACCTTCGGGAGCACCTTCGTCAATCCGCCGGGGGATTTCGCCGCCAGAATGATAGAGGAATGTGGTCTGAAGGGCACCGTCCGGGGAGGAGCAAGAATCTCGGAAAAACACGCAAATTTCATCGTAAACACCGAGGGGAAGGCGACGGCGGGCGAAGTCGAGTCCCTCATCCGTTTGATGCGGAGAGAAGTCAGAAAAAAGTTCGGAGTCACTCTCAAAACGGAGGTGATCGTCATTGGCCATCGATAGAACAAGACGGCAGCGGAGAAACGCGTTCAAGGCGACGGTGAAGAGGATCGCTGTGGTCCTGGTCATCGGTGTCCTGATCGTAGGTTCGATGTACGTTTACAACTTCATGACCACGTCGGAGATATTTACGATTCACGACGTCGAGTTCAAGGGGATGACCCGGGTGGAAACGTCCGAGGTCGAAACATTGCTGGCCGATCTCGCGGGACAGAATATTCTGCTGGTGCCGCTCCAGTCTTACAAGAAGCGGATCGAGATGCATCCGAGGGTCGAGCGGGTCTCGATGAAACGTGTGCTGCCCGACAAAGTCACCTGTCGCGTCGAAGAGCGCGAACCGGTTGCCCTGATTTTCACCGACCAGTTCCTGGAGGTCGATCGTTTTGGAATGGTTATGGAGGACGACGAGTTCTCGGCCATACTCGACCTGCCGATCATTACGGGGCTGCCGAAGAAAGCTGTGACGGTTGGCAAGATTAATAACGACAATGACTTACAGAACGCGCTCCAGGTGTTGGCCCTGTGCAAGAGCCTCGGTGGCGATTTCGCCGAAGGCATCTCGGAGCTCAGGGTTTCCGACGGAGGTGTGAGCATTCGATCACTTGAAAGGGACTGCGTGATCCTTCTGGGTGAGGGGGACTACCCCAACAGGTTGAAGAAATACTTTCTGCTGAAGGACACGCTCGCAGAAAAAGGGGAGGACGCAGGAATCATCGACCTGAGATTCAACGATCAGGTCGTGCTCCGCGGCCGGAATTGACGGAGGTCCGGATGAGCGGCTTTTTGACCGCACACGGTAATATCCTGGAGGTTACCAATTTGAAAAGTACAGTTCGTTTGAGAGCCAGTATCGACCTGGGTACCACCAAGGTCTCCGCCATGATCGCCGAATGGCAGGGGGAGTTTGCACCCCAGCGCAAGACCACACCCTGGTCGAAACGTGGACGGGATCTGGCCGACGGTTCGACCGGAGCGGCGCAGCTGGCACCGCCTGCGCCCCTTCGCATTATCGGCGTCGGTACCGCACCGGCCGAAGGGCTCAAGCAAGGTGTGATCGTGGACATCGACCGCGCAGCCGCGGCGGTCTCCGCCGCCATCAGGGATGCGGAGCAGATGGCCGGTGTTTCGGTGCGAACCTACAATGTGGGGGTCGCGGGAGAACACATTCGCAGCATGAACAGCCGCGGAGTGGTGGCGGTACCCGACCTGGAAACGGAGATCAGCGAAGCCGATGTGGCGAGGGCGCTCGATGCAGCTAAAAAATTCTCCTTGCCATATGATCGGGAAATCATTCATACCCTTCCACAAGAGTATATCGTCGACGATCAGCAGGGCATACGGCATCCGGCCGGCATGTATGGATCGCGCCTCGAAGCGCGGGTTCACGTGGTCACCGCGGCTCGGTCCGCGCTGGACAACGTGGCCAAGACCATGCGCCTGGCGGGTGCCGAGATCGGTGAAATGGTCGTCGAGCCGCTCGCCTCGAGTTATGCGGCGGTGACTCCGGAAGAGCGCCGCATCGGCGCGATGCTGCTCGACATCGGAGGCGGTACCACGGACGTGATGTTGTTCGTGGATGGTGGGGTGGTGGCAAGCGGCGTCATCGGGCTCGGGGGCAACAACGTTACCAATGACCTTGCCTACGGTCTGCGGACGTCGCAGCAGCACGCCGAAGAGATCAAGATCCGTCACGGTTGCGCGACGGCGAGCGCGCTCGAGGATGACGACACGATCGATGTCCCCACGATAGGATTCGGCGGTAGCCGGCGGGTGCCGAGGCATCTTCTGGCGGGCATTATCGAGCCGCGGGTGACGGAGTTGTTCTCGTTGATCAACGGGCAGATAACGGAAAACAAGCTTAAAAACGCGCTGGGTGCAGGTCTGATTCTTACCGGAGGCTCGTCGATGCTCAAGGGCGTGAAGGAACTCGCCGAGCAGGTATTCGAGCTTCCCGTTCGTATCGGCTACCCGCACGACGTGGACGGCCTGACGGAAGTCGTGAGCCATCCGAGGTTCTCGACCGGCGTCGGCCTTCTCTACCCCGGTGGGGAGGCACAAACGAGGAAACTGACAGGTGCGACGAACACTCAGAGGTTGCGCCAATCTTTCCACCAGCTGAAAAGGGCAATTGCCAGTTTCATCTGAATCGCGCAAAGGAGAAGACGATGCGTTTTGAACTGGAAGACGAAAAAAGGCTGACCGTGTTGAGGGTGGTCGGGATCGGTGGTGCCGGCGGCAACGCCATCAACCGCATGGTTGGATCGGAATTCAAGGGCGTCGACTTTGTTGCGATCAACACCGACCTCCAGGTGCTGCGCGAGTCGAAAGCCTACGAGAAAATCCAGATCGGGGAAAACCTGACCCGGGGACTCGGTTCCGGGGGCGATGCCAGCGTCGGACGGAATTCGGCGGAGGAGAGCATCGAACTGGTGCGCTCCTGTGTGCAGGGCGCCGATATGGTTTTTCTCACCGCGGGAATGGGTGGCGGTACCGGAACGGGCGCCACGCCGGTTGTAGCCCACGTCGCGCGCGAGTGCGGGGCCCTGACGGTGGGAGTCGTTACCCAGCCATTCAGTTTCGAGGGAGCGCCGAGGATGCGCCAGGCGAACGCTGGGATAGAGGATCTAAAGGAAGCGGTCGATACGCTCATCATCATCCCGAACGACAAACTCCTCGAAACCGCTGACGACGACACGACCATGCTGGAGGCTTTTGCCGAGGCGGACAAGGTTCTCTGTAATGCCACCCGCGGTATTTCCGACCTCATAACAGAAACCGGCGTGGTGAATCTCGATTTCGCGGACGTCAAGAGTGTGATGAAAGACGGCGGGAACGCCTTGATGGGCACGGGGGTGGCCTCGGGCGACAACGCCGCCGAAGAAGCCGCCCGGTCGGCGATATCCAGTCCACTCCTCGGCGATATTTCCATTCGCGGGGCCAGCAGCATACTGGTCAACGTTACGGGGTCGAAATCACTCGGCATCAAGCAGATCAGCAAGGCTGCAGCCGTCATCAATGACGAGGCCGGCACCGACGCTCACGTGTTCCTCGGAACGGTGATCAACGATTCGCTGACGGACGACGAGGTCCGTATAACGGTTATCGCGACCGGTTTCGAGAAGGCGACGAGGGTGGCCCGGGAAAAGCACGAGCAAGACAACGTAGCGCCGTTGGTCCTGCCCGAAGAACCGGGGCGGCACACCGGGTCGATCGATCCGGCGATTCGCACGCGGCCCGAGCCCGGGTTCGTAACGGTCCGGCAGGAGCCGGTCGTTGAAACCGCGCGACGAGCCGAGTCGGCCCAGTCGGCCCAGTCGACGCAGGCGGCGGAGTTGCTCCAGATGGAGACGCCGCTGGAGGTCGAAAACACCAGAGACGGGGTGGCCGAAGTCAATTTCGCGGAACTGATCGACCGGGACCAGACCATCATCGAACTTCCTCCGCAGTCGCAGACGGTCGAAATGGCTCCGCGCCCGGCTCCCGGGCCTGGGCCGGCTACGCCGACTGGGCCGACTGGGCCGACGTACGATGAAATAGACGAAGTCAACGGGGAAACCGACGAGGATGCAACGATCATAATGGGCAACGGGTCCATCCGCACGTTCAACACCGATCGTTTCCGGGTTCCGACGTTCGTCCGCAAGCAGATCGACTAGCGCCCGGCGCACGCACTGGGGAGGTCAAGTGACTTTCTGGACGAGGTTGTTCAGAGGCGGCAAGACAGACGAATATCAGCACGGCATCGAGCTGTTCAACGGTGGTGACTACGACGGCGCGATCGAGGTGCTGGAACGGGTCATCGCCGATTCCCGGAGTACCGAAAGTCCGATTGCCAAACTCGGAGCGTTTTATGCCGCCGAGGCGCACGCAAAACTCGGGGTCGCCAGATTCTACCAGGGCGACCTCGACGCGGCGTTGAAACACATCGAAGCCGCGCTGGCCGAGAACCCCCACTACCCCGACCTTTACTATTATCTCGGCGTCGTCTAT
>CBDVDJ010000340.1:0-4266 GCA_965372695.1 uncultured bacterium | reverse complement strand
CGGACCGGGACACGAAACGGAATCCGAACCGGTCGTCGCCGCCGGTCAACAACTCTCCGGGCTTGAGACGGCCGGCGGGCTTGACCCACGCGTCGAACTCGTCGTCGTCGCGGCGGCGCAGATACAGCAATTCGACGTGCCCACCGCTTTTGCGGCGCAGGAGCACCCTGGCCGGAATGACGCGCGACCGGTTGACCACGACGAGATCCCGCGCGGCCAGGAAACGGGGCAGATCGCGGAACACGGCGTGCTCGCGCACGGCGGCGTCCCCGGCGGCATCCCGATCGACGACAAGACGACGGCTGGCCGCCCGGTCGGGCAGCGCGTGCTGGGCGATGAGTTTTTCGGGGAGACGGTAGTCGAAATCTTCGAGTCGCATACCGGCGGGCTTAGAGCAGACGCCGGGACTCGTCGTCTCCGGCGGCGGTGAGGCCGAGGTGGTTGATCGCCTGCTGAGTGGCCACGCGGCCACGCGACGTACGCTGGAGAAAACCCTCCTGGATGAGGAACGGCTCGTAGACGTCCTCGATGGTTTCGGTCTCCTCGCTCACGGCAACGGCGAGAGAATTGACGCCAACGGGTCCGCCTCCAAACTGCTGAACGATCATGGTGAGAATGCGCCGGTCCATTTCGTCGAGGCCGCGGCTGTCGACCTGGAGGCGTTCAAGCGCGTAGTCGGCCTGCTCCCTGTCGATCGTATTTTTGCCCCGCACCTGTGCGAAGTCGCGGGTCCGCTTGAGGAGGCGGTTGGCGACGCGCGGTGTGCCGCGGGACCGCCGCGCGATCTCGTCGGCGCCCTCGTCGGATATCTCGATTTCGAGGATGCCGGCGGAACGCTTGACGATGGTGGCAAGATCCGCGCTCGAGTAATAGTTGAGCCGGAAAACAACGCCGAAGCGGTCGCGAAGGGGCGCCGTGATCATACCGGCGCGCGTCGTCGCGCCGATGAGGGTGAAAGGCTCTATATTGAGCGTGTAGTGCCTCGCGCTGGGCCCCTTGTCGACGATGAGTTCACATTTGAGCGCATCCATGGCCTGGTACATGTGCTCTTCGAGCACACGGGGCAGACGGTGGATCTCGTCGATAAAAACGGCCTGGTTGGTCTCGATGCGGCTCAACACACCGAGCAGTTCGGCGGCGTTCTGGAACGCGGGGCCCGACGTCACTTTGATGGGGACATCGAGTTCGCTGGCAACGATGTGCGCCAGTGTCGTTTTGCCGAGTCCGGGAGGGCCGTAGAGCAGAACGTGGTCGAGGGCCTCCCCGCGTTGCCGGGCGGCCTCGATGAATACGGAGAGGTTGTCCTTGAGTTCCTGCTGGCCGATGAACTCGTCGAGCTTGCGTGGACGAAGTACCGCGTCGCTCCTGGCATCGTCTTCCGCAGGCATAGGATTCGTGATTCGCTCGTTCATCTCTTCTCTTTTCTTCTTCCCCGCACCCCGTCACGGTTAGTAACTAGCCCGTGAATTTCAGGGCTTCCTTGACCACATCTTCAACCGGAACAGAGTCGTCGCCGCGCCAGTCCATCTTCTCCAGTACCAACTCCGCCGCGTGCTTCGTCATCCCCAGTGACGTCAGAGCGAGGATCACCTCGCCGCGGACACCCGTCGGCGCCGCCGCCTCCGCCGGCGCCAATTCCATGTCATCGAGCTTGTCCCCGAGCTCCATCGACAACCGTTCCGCCGTTTTCTTCCCCAACCCCGGCAGGCTCTTGAGAAACTCTGTATTTCCCTCCCTGATCGCGGCCGCCACCCGCGCGGCCGGGTGGTCCGACAGTACCCCCAGGGCGAGCTTCGGTCCTATGCCCGTCACGTCGATCAGCCGTGTGAACAGTTCCCGGTCCATCTTGTCGAGGAAACCGTAGAGAACGAGCCGGTCTTCCCGAACATAAAGATAGGTAAAAAACTCAAAGTCGGCGTCCGTCGGCGTCAGGACCTCGCGCACGCGTTCGGGGATCATTACGGCGAACCCCACCCCCCCCACATCGAGGATACACTCGGGATACGCCGATATCAGCCTGCCGCGGAGTCTGGAGATCATTTGAATCTTATATCCTCGTGCTTGAGCGCGTGACAGATCGCGATCGCCAGCGCGTCGGATTCGTCGGGGTTTTGCGGTGGATCCTCCAGAGCCAGAAGCTTTCCCATCATGAAGTTGACCTGGCTCTTGTGGGCGGCGCCGTTACCCGTCACCGACTGCTTCACTTCCCGTGCCGAGTACTCGAAAACCGGCAGGTGCGCCAGCGCGGCCGCCAGAATGGCGGCGCCACGCGCTTCACCCAGCACCATCGTGCTCTTTGGGTTCTTATTGTAGAATACTTCCTCGATCGCAAACTGGGTCGGAGAATGTTCGCCAATGACTCCCGCGATGGCGGCGTGGATCTGCCGCAGTTTTTCCGCACGGGAGGCAGTGCGGGGCAGCTTGATCGTCCCCGACGCAACGTACTGGAGCTGGCCGCCGCTGCCGCGCAACAGCCCCCACCCCGTGCACGCACTGCCCGGATCCACTCCCAGTATTGTGAATTCTGTCGGCACCATCACTCCTGATGGAACATCTCGTCGGGTATATCAAAATTGGCGCTGACCCGCTGAACGTCATCGAGGTCTTCCAGAATCTCCAGTACTTTGAGGACCTTCTTCGCGTCGCTGGCGTCGACCTTGACGAGTGTCTTCGGGACTTTTTCGATTGCCGCGCTGTCGTACGGTATGTTGCCGCCCTTGAGCGCTTCGCTCACCACCACCAGGATGGCAGGTTCACAAAAAACCTCGAAGACGCCGTCCTCCTCCTTGATGTCGTCGGCGCCCGCTTCGAGGGCGGCCTCCAGGAGCGTCTCCTCGTCACACTGGTCCTTGCTGACACGAATGACACCGAGGGTCTCGAAATTCCAGGCCACGCACCCCGACTCACCGAGATTGCCGTTGTGCTTCGTCAACGCGTGCCGGACTTCGGCGGTGGTCCGGTTCTTGTTGTCCGTAACCACGTCGATCAGCAGCGCCACACCGGCCGGCCCGTATCCTTCGTACGTGAACTCTTCGAAACGAACGCCCTCCAGTTCACCGGTACCTTTCTTGATCGCGCGCTGAATGTTGTCACCGGGCATATTCTGGTCTTTGGCCGACTGGACGGCGAGACGCAGCCTCGGGTTGGCTTCGATATCCCCCCCGCCCTCGCGGGCCGCGACGGTAATTTCCCGGATCAGTTTGGTAAAGATTTTGCCGCGGACGGCGTCGGTCCTGGCTTTTTTGTGTTTGATCGACGACCACTTGGAGTGTCCCGACATCGGCGCACCTCTCCGTTTCTATTTCTCTTCTTTTTCTTTGCGCGCTTCCTCGATCACCTTTTGCGCGACATCGCGGGGAATCTCCTCATAGTGGGAGAACTCCCGCTTGTGCGCCCCACGACCCTGCGTCATCGAGCGAAGGTGCGTCGAGTAGCGGTAGAGTTCGGCCAGGGGAACCTGGGCGTTGACAACGTTGAACTTGCCCTGCGGCTCCATGCCCTGGATCTTGCCGCGCCGGCCGCTCATGTCCCCCATCACATCGCCCATGAATTCTTCGGGGACCTTGACCTGCACGTTCATAATCGGTTCGAGCAGCACAGGAGCGGCGGCTTCGACGGCTTTCTTGAATGCCATCGACCCCGCCATCTTGAATGACTGCTCGGACGAGTCGACGGTGTGGTAACTGCCGTCGAACAGTGTCGCTTTTACGTCGACGAACGTATAACCCGCGATCACACCATCCTTCATCGCCCCCACGATCCCTTTTTCGACAGCCGGAATAAACTTGCCCGGCACCACACCACCCACGATGGCATCGACGAACTCGAAGCCACCGCCGTGGGGCAGCGGTTCGAGCCTGATGTGGACGTCGCCGTACTGTCCCCGGCCGCCCGTCTGCTTTTTGTACCTGCCCTGGGCCTCGGCGGACTTCTTGATCGTCTCTTTGTACGGGATTCTCGGCTTGGCGAGGATGACCTCTACTCCGTACCGCGATTTCAGACGCCCGACGACAACATCCAGGTGCAGCTCACCCTGCCCGGAAATGAGCGTCTGCTTGACCTCACCGTCGACTCTGACCTCGAATGTCGGGTCTTCGTCGTGGAGGCGATTCAGGCCGGTGCCCATCTTGTCCTCGTCACCCTTGTTCGCGCTGCTGATCTCGGCGAAAATCGAGGGGCCAGGGAGTGGGGTCTCCGGAAAAACGATCCCGGACCCTTTGGTAGCAATCGTATCGCGCATTTTGGTCGACTTGAGCTTGACGACGG
>CBDVDJ010000339.1:0-4266 GCA_965372695.1 uncultured bacterium | reverse complement strand
TCGGGCGCCGAAGCGGCCGACATGTGGGAAGGGGCCAGGACGGTGGCCGACGGGCTGCGGGTACCGGCGGCGGTGGGGGACTTTCTGATGTTAGAGGCGCTGCGGGCCAGCGGTGGCACCGCGGTGGCCGTCCCCGACGACGAGATGGTTGCCGATACCATGCTCCTCGGCCGGACGGAGGGAATCTTTGCCGCCCCTGAGGGCGGTGCGACGGTGACGGCGTTCCGCCGGCTGAGGGAGAGCGGCTGGATCGTCGAGGGGGAGAAAACCGTTTTGTTCATAACGGGCAGCGGCCACAAGTACTCGCATCTTTTTGCCTGATTTTTGTAATTGACCGCCGAATAACTCCCCCCGCACAGTGTAGTAAACACATACTAAATTTCTCGTGTTGATCTCAGAGGAGGCACAGCTACATGGAAAATTACTGGTGGGCATGGATGATTCTCGCGGCGCTGTTTGTCATCGGCGAGATCTTTACGGCCGGATTCTTCCTGCTCCCGATCGGAATCGGCGCGGCGATCGCCGGCCTGGTTGCGCTCCTGGGCGGCAACACGATCTGGCAACTGGCCGTTTTCGTCGTCGCGTCTTTTGTCCTGTTTCTCGCTTCGCGGCGGTTTGCCCAGAGAGTGACCAAAGAGCAGCCACCGGGAATCGGGGCGGACCGGTTTGTCGGTGTAGAATGCGTGGTACTCGAGGAAATCAACAACCTCGATAATTCCGGCCGCGTCAGGATGGGCAAGGAAGAATGGCGCGCGTCGAGTGACGCCGGTCCGGCCATCCCGGTCGGGACCAGAGTTGCCGTTATCAACGTCAGCGGCACCCAGCTTGTCGTGAAGCCGGTAGAACAAGGAGAATGAAATGGACGGATTTATAGCAGTATTGATCGTCCTCGGCGTCGTCGTATTCGTCGTCGCGATGACGGGGCTGCGGATCGTGCGGCCGTGGGAAAAAGGACTCATCGAGAGGATGGGCAAGTACCAGCGAACGGTGGGCAGCGGGCTGACACTCATCGTGCCCTTCATCGAACGCATGAGCAAAGTCGACATGCGCGAGCAGGTCGTCGACGTCCCGCCCCAGCAGGTGATCACCAAAGACAACGTCGCCGTTGAAGTCGACGCGGTGGTCTACTACGAAGCCACCGATCCGGTAAAGCTCATGTACAACGTCGTCAACTTCTACATCGCCGCCACCAAGCTGGCGCAGACCAACCTCCGTAACCTCATCGGGGATCTGGCGCTCGACGAATCGCTCACCTCGCGCGAGCTGATCAACACCAAGCTGCGCGAGATCCTCGACGACGCGACCGACAAGTGGGGAACCAAGGTCACGCGTGTCGAGCTGCAGAGGATCGAGCCGCCCCAGGACGTCACCGACGCGATGCACCGCCAGATGAAGGCGGAGCGCGAACGCCGAGCCATGATCCTGGAGGCCGAGGGGCACAAGAAGTCCGCGATCCTCAGCGCCGAGGGTGTCCGCCAGGCGGCGATCCTCGAGGCCGAGGGCCAGGCCGAGGCGATCCGCACGGTGGCCGACGCGGAAAAATTCAAGTTGCTCACGGTCGCCGAGGGCGAGGGACAGGCGATCGAGCGCGTATTCGGCGCGATCCACACGGGAAACCCGACCAACGACCTGATCGCCATCAAGTACCTGGAAACACTTGGAGAGATCGCCAACGGGCAGGCGACCAAGATCTTCCTCCCGCTGGAGACGGCCGGCGTGCTCGGCTCGATCGGAGGCATCGCCGAGCTGTTCAAGGAGAAAAAACCCACCTCCGGCGAGAACCCGCAGGCCTCCTAGGCCGGCGGATCCTGGTGTGAAATCTGACCGGATGCGGGCGGGAACACGGCGTTCCCGCCCGCCTTATTTGTGGCCTTAAAACTCTTGCCACTCAGCAGCCATTGTGGGAACCTCGGTCATCCAACAATGAACCCTCCAGTCGCAAAGAAAATCCCCAGAGACGTCAGCGCACACGGAATCGAGCGCGTCGACGATTACTACTGGCTCCGCGATCGTGACGATCCCGCAGTGATCGCCTACCTCGAGCGGGAGCGCGACTATACGCGCTCGGCGACGGGGCATAACGCCGCGTTCCGGGAGCGCCTGTACGAGGAGCTGGTCGGTCGTATCAAGGAAACCGACGTGTCGGCGCCGGTCGGCTGGGGAGACTACCTCTACTACGTCCGAACGGAAGAGGGAAAGCAGTACTCGATCCACTGCCGCCGCCGGCGCGACCTCGATGCCGAAGAAGAGATCATCCTCGACGAGAACGAACTCGCGGCGGATCGCGACTTTCTCAAAGTCGGCGTATTCCGGCTGAGTCTGGACCACAAGATGCTCGCGTACTCGACCGACACGAAGGGGGCGGAGACGTTCACCCTATACGTCAAGAACCTGGAAACGGGCGAGGTCGTGGAAGAGGGCATCCCCAACACGTACTACGGCGTCGAGTGGTCCAACGACAGCCTCGTCTTGTTCTATAATACTCTCGACGAAGCGAAACGTCCTTGCAAGCTCTACCGTCACCGATTGGGAGAGCCTCACGAAAAAGACGAGATGGTGTACCACGAAGAGGACGACGCGTTTTTTCTCGATATCTCACGGACGAAGAGCCGCCGCTTTCTATTGATGCGTCTCGGCAGCAACACGACGACGGAAGTGCACTACCTGGAAGCGGACGATCCCGATGGGCCTCTGCGCCTCATCCACCCGCGCCAGCACGAGATGGAATACTACGTGACCCATAACGGGAACTGGTTCTATATCCTCACCAACGACGCGGCGAGAAACTTCAAGGTGGTGCGGGCGCCGGTGACCGACCCGGGAAAATCGCATTGGCGTGATTTCATCCCGGCACGAAAGAACGTCAAGGTGGACGACGTCGAGTGCTTCGCGAATCATCTCGTCGTATACGAGCGGTCGGGCGGGCTGAAGAAAATCCGCGTGCTCGACCTGGTGAACGGCGGTTCGCACGAGGTGGAGTTTCCGGAGCCGGTTTACACGGTCTGGTCGGACGAAAACCCGGAGTTCGACACGAACTCGCTGCGATTCAGCTATACGTCGATGGTCACGCCGCGTTCGGTTATCGAATACGACATGAATACGCGGACACGCGAACTAAAGAAGCAGTACGAAGTGCTCGGCGGCTACGACCCCGAAGATCTACAGATGGAACGTGTATTTGCCGTCACCCGTGACGGCACCAGGGTCCCGATATCACTCGTGTACCACAAAAGCGTCAAGCGGGACGGGACGAACCCGGTATTCATGTCGGGTTACGGCGCCTACGGGTCGAGTGTCGAACCCTACTTCCTCTCCACCCGGCTCTCGCTGCTCGAACGGGGATTCGTTTGCGCGATCGCGCACGTCCGCGGCGGCGGTGAGATGGGCCGGCAGTGGTACGAGGAAGGAAAGCTGCTGAAGAAGGCGAATACCTTTGCGGACTTTATCGCGTGCGCCGAGTATCTTGTGCGCAAGAAGTACACTTCGGCGGGTAACATCGCGATCTACGGCGGCAGCGCCGGCGGGCTGCTGGCCGGCGCGGTGACCAACGCGCGACCGGAATTGTTCCGGTGCGTGATCGCGGGGGTTCCGTTCCTGGACGTGGTGACGACGATGATGGACGAGACGATTCCGCTGACGGTGATCGAGTACGAGGAGTGGGGAAACCCGGAAAGCAAGAAATTCTACGAGTACATGCTGTCGTACTCTCCGTACGACAACATCGACCGGCAGGACTACCCGCACATGCTGGTGACGGGTGGACTGAACGATCCCCGCGTGCAGTACTGGGAGCCGGCGAAATGGGTGGCGAAGCTGCGCACAATGAAGACGGACGACAACGCGCTGCTGCTACGGATGAAGATGGATGAGGGGCACGGCGGCGCGTCGGGCCGCTACGACCACCTCCGCGACATCGCCTTCGAATACGTATTTATCCTCGACTGCTTCAATATTTCAGAATAGACTGCCACCCGGCCGTTACCGGACGATCATGGCCCTGGCGGGTTCGTCCGATAATTCAGGGGCCTCGAATAAATTACGGTGCGGCCTGCCCCGAGGGGACAAAACCGCACCGTAGAGAGGTTCGCGTGTTCGTGAGATTGTACGCCGGGGGGGAGAGAAGGTTCCCGATTGTGCCGGCTCCTTTCGCCGTCCGGGGCGCTCTAGATCCTCTCGCCCTTGACATTCAGCTCGATACCGTCTTCCAGGAGGTGGAGGTACTTCTCAAAAACCTTCTTCGCTTCGTCGTCGTAGGGCCGGATCTCG
>CBDVDJ010000338.1:0-4268 GCA_965372695.1 uncultured bacterium | reverse complement strand
GGCGGCCTGGGGGCTCGTGTGGGAGGCCGTTCCAGACGACGCGGTGCCGGCCGGCCGTGTACGGCTCATTGGCGATCGTCGCCACCAGGCGGCCCCTCACGTCGTATACCCGGATCGTGGCGTGAGTGTCGCGCGAGACGGTAAAGGCGATCTCGGTGGACGGATTGAACGGATTGGGGCGGTTCTGTTCCAGGTTATCGCCCGGAACGGGAACGCCCGCCGCGGACGCCACCGATTGAACCGTAAAACTGCTCCCGGCATTGTTGGTGAATACCGCGTCGCCGGACGTCAACGCATAGTCGGTCGAGTTGGCAACGCTCTGCGCCGTGGCAACTCCCTGAAAGAGCAGCGCACTCGTGTCCACCGATGGGACCGGCCCGGCAAAAGGCGGTCCGTATTCACCGTCGGCGTCATTGGCGACGTTACCCAGGGTGCTCCCCGTATATCCGGCGCCACCCCAGCTGAGGCGCCAGTAAATAATCGTGCCCGCCGAGTTCTCAAAGGTAAGACTGCCCGCGGCGAGGTACGAGCCGGGGATCAGGTTGTTCATAATGAAATCAGGCACCGCCGGCGGGCTGGTCGCACTGGCAAAGCCCGCGCTGGCAATCAGCACACGCACACCGGCGCCGTGGTTGGGTACGCTGGTCGCCGGCGTGCTCACCACGATGGGATTGGCGCCCGACGCGTCGCGCACGACGAGGCGCGAATTCTGGACGAGGTTCTGGAACGAACCGCGCATCCGCAGCTGGATCGCCTGGATGCTGTCATCTCCGTCAACGCCGGCGACAACCTGTTCGATCTGCATCAAGTGGAAGGCCGCGTGCGCGGTGCCGCTCGTCAGACCGACGATTGCCGCGCCGACAATCAAACCCGTCACCGCAAAAGCCGATAGTCGCCGCATGATCGACTCCTTTCAGAGGTTGGTGGGGCAATACACTATATGATATGGGTCGGATACAAATCGTTTGCCTTACTCGCCGATTGATGCGAAAACTTTCACAGGAAAAACGCCCCTCGTGACTACACGAAGGGCGTCTTGGCACCCGACCGCACGGACCGACCGTTCGACGACGTGATCTGGTCGAGTATTTCTCCCCGCAGCATTATTTTTTCTGCGAAGTGTGACGTTGCCGAAATGGGTTCGTTTATCGCTCTCATTCGGTAATACAGCGCACTACGGGGTAAGTTGGTGGAAACCTGTGATTTTGGCTGATTCGCTCGTAACCGGTTGATTTCCCATGTGGTTCTTCGCACTCCGGGAGGCCCTCTGCTATAATGAGGGCCCATTATCGAACCAAGGAGCCCGCCATGATCCCGACTCGCCGTCCGCTGCCACTGTTCGCCGTCGTACTGCTGGGGATCTGCTCGCTGGCCAACGCCGTCCCGCCCGGTGATATCGCGTCTGCCTCCGTGGACGGCCGTATCGTAGAGCTGAGAACGGATGGCGGCGCGTTGGTTCGGATCACATTCCTCGATGAGAATCTGCTACGAGTCCAGGCGACGACGGGCGAAGAGCCGGCGGGCGCGCAGAACGAAAAGGCGCCGATCGTACTCGACGCGGAGTATCCGGAAGTGGCCGTCGAGGCCACCGACCACGGCACATACCACACGTTCGCGACGCCGGCGTTGGAACTGGTCGTACATATTTCCCCGGTGCGGCTCGAGCTGCGGCGTGTGAGCGACGGACGAACACTCTGGAAGGAACTGAAGCCGCTGGAAATCGCCGACAGCACGACGACGCAGACGCTGGAGAGCGGCGCGGGTGAGCGCTTCTTTGGCGGCGGCCAGCAGAACGGGACGTTCGAGTTCAAGGGCCGGTTGATGGAGATATCGTATTCGGGGGGCTGGGAGGAGGGCGACCGCCCGAGCCCGGCGCCGTTTTACATGAGCAGCCGCGGTTACGGCGTGCTGCGCAACACGTGGGCGGACGGCGAGTACGACTTTCGCTCGGATGGCTACCTGACGGCGACGCACGCGGAAGCGCGGTTCGACGCGTACTATATGGTGGGCGAATCGATCCACGACGTGCTCGACATGTACACGCGCCTCACGGGCCGGGCGCCGCTGCTGGCGCGGTGGGCGTTCGGCTACGGCGACGCCGACTGCTACAACGACGGCGACAACGTCGACAAGCCGGGGACGGTCCCGGCGGGCTGGAGCGATGGCCCGACGGGGACGACGCCGGACGTCGTCGCGTCGGTGGCGGCAAAGTATCGCGAACACTACATGCCGGGCGGGTGTATACTTCCAAACGACGTATAGGGTTGCGGCTACACCGACCTGCCGGGCGTGGTGCGCGATCTGGGCAAACTCGGATTCCGCACGGGGCTGTGGACGGAGAACGGCGTCGAAAAAATCGCGTGGGAAGTCGGCACGGCGGGCACGCGCGTCCAGAAACTCGACGTGGCGTGGACGGGCAAGGGTTACCAGTGGGCGCTCGACGCCAACCACGACGCGGCGCAGGGTTTCATCGACAACTCGGACGCGCGCCCGTTCATCTGGACGGTCATGGGCTGGGCGGGCATCCAGCGCTACGCGGTCACGTGGACGGGCGACCAGTCGGGCAGCTGGGACTACATCCGCTGGCACATCCCGACGCTGATCGGGTCGGGACTGTCGGGGATGAACTACTCGACGGGCGACGTCGACGGGATCTTCGGCGGTTCGCCCGACACGTACACGCGCGATTTGCAGTGGAAATGTTTCACTCCGGTGTTGATGGGGATGTCGGGGTGGTCGAGCGCCGAGCGCAAACACCCGTGGTGGTTCGACGAACCGCACCGCTCGATCAACCGCCGCTACCTCAAACTCCGCCAGCGCCTGATGCCCTACCTCTACACACTCGCCCGCGAGACCGGGACGACGGGCGCACCGATGGTGCGCGGCGTCATGTGGGACTACCCCGACGACCCCGGCGCCTACCGTCACCCGTACCAGTTCTTCCTCGGCCACGACCTCCTCGTCGCCCCTGTGTACCGGAGCGAGACGGCGAGCGGCGGTTGGCGCGAGGACATCTACCTCCCCGGGGGCCGATGGATCGACTACTGGGACGGCACCGTCGTCGTCGCCGGACCCGAAGGACGATTGATCGACGTCCCCGTCGACCTCGGCACGCTCCCCGTCTTTGCGCGCGCCGGCGCGATCATCCCCATGTACCCCGAAGCCCTCTACGACGGCGAGGTGCCCGCCGATCCCCTGACACTCGACGTGTACCCCCTCGGCGAATCCGCGTTCGTGCTCTACGAGGACGACGGGAACACGCGCGCCTACCAGGGCGGCGCGTTCAGCACCCAGCGCTTCGCCGTATCGGCGTCGGCGGACGGCCGCCGCGTGGAAGTAACCATCGACCCGGCCGACGGTGAGTTCGAAGGCATGCTCGAGAAGCGGACGATCGTACTCCGGCTCCACACGCGGGCAACGCCGAAATCGGTCGTGGTGAATGGCAAGGAGATGAAAGAACGGTCGAAGCGAGCCACCTTCGATAATAAGCGCGACGGGTGGTTCTTTGACGCCGGCGACCGCGGCGGTGTCGCCTGCGTCAAGACCGGCAAGTTGAACGTGCGCGAGGCGCACAACGTCATCGTCGAGATCGACCCGGGCGCGCGGTTCGCCGACGGCGGCCACTTCCCCGAAAAGCCCGCCGGCGACGGGGCCATCGGCGCCGACGCCCTCATGGTGGTGAGCCGGCCCGCCGAAGAGCCCGGCCATCCCCTCGAAAACTCGTTCGACCGCGACCTCGACACCTGGTTCCGGACCGTCCGCGATCAGTCGATCGCCTACGGCCCCCACGAATTTGTCCTCTCGCTCGGAGGTCGCCGCGTCATCGAAGGATTCCGGATCCGGCCGCGTAACGACAAGTACTGGAAGTACGGTCAGGTGCAAAACTATGAAGTCTATATCGCCGACGTGAACGGCCGTTGGGGCGAACCCGTCGCCACCGGCGTCCTCGAACAGACAGAAGAGATGCAGGAAGTCGTGTTCGAGCCCAGAGCCGGGCGCCTGTTGCGCTTTCGCGTGCTCAGCACCCACGACGACGGCGTCGATCCCATGGTCCTCGGCGCGACCGGACCCGGCGAAGCGTCGTACGACGCGCTCGCCCCCGTCAAGGTCGGGCCCACGACCATCTCCGAGTTCCACCTTATGGAGCGAGTCGTATCCGGCCGGCCGGCGCTGACCGAGGTCCTCGCCCGGGAGTCCGGCGCCGTCCACATGAACGGCCTCGTCTTCGACCACGCGCGAGTCGGACTGGCCCAACTCGGGCGATGATC
>CBDVDJ010000337.1:0-4271 GCA_965372695.1 uncultured bacterium | reverse complement strand
CTCACGCTGTCGCTGTGGGAGATCGTCGTGGAGCTGTGGCAGGGCACGCGCCAGCGAATCGCAGGCGAATACCCCCGCGTGCACCGGGGAGGGAGCTTTCCCATATTGAGGGGTGTGTCGACCGGCCTTCTCCGCGAAGCGACCACTTCGTTGCTGATCGGCGAAATGTTCGCCGGCGTCAGGATTGCCTACGCTTCGTTCGTGGGATATGACGTCGTCGCCCACCACACCGGCCCCGCGCGACGGGACGCGCTCGGCCAGTTGCGCGGCATCGACAACAAGCTCGCCCTGCTCGCGCGCGCCGCCGAGGACTCGCCGCGGCCGTACTATTTTGTCGTCTTGTCCGACCACGGACAGAGTTTCGGCGCGACATTCAAGCAGCGCTACGGCGTCACGCTGGAACAACACGTCCAGTCGCTGCTCACCGGCGAGGAAACGGTGCGCGCGTATGTCGGCTACGGCGAGGGTTGGGGACACCTCAACGCGCTGTTGTCGGAAGCGGTTCAGCACGAGGGCATGGCGGGACGCGCCGTCCGCCGCATGTTTCGCCGCCGCACGGAGGAGGGATACGTCAACGTCAAACCCCGCGAGCTGTCCGGGGCCACGACACCCGACGCCGAACCGCCGGGAAATGTGGTTGTGTGCGCGTCGGGGAATCTCGGTCTCATTTACTTCGCGGACCGGCCCGGCCGGGTGTCGTTCGAGAAAATGGCCGTCGACTATCCCAACCTGATCGAGGGGCTCGTCGGACACCCCGGGGTCGGGTTCGTCCTCAGTTACTCCGAGTTACACGGTCCCCTGGTGATGGGAAAGGACGGCATTCGTTATCTCCGTGACGACCGCGTCGAAGGTCGCGACCCCCTGGCCCACTTCGGACCGCGGGCGGCGGAACACCTCCGCCGCTTCGACACCTTTACACACGTACCGGACCTGGCCGTCAACAGCCTCTACGATCCGCTCACCGCCGAGGTCGCCGCGTTCGAAGAGCTGGTCGGATCGCACGGCGGCATGGGCGGGCCCCAGAGTGAACCCTTTATCGTCTACCCGGCGTCGTGGGCCATTGACGAAATCAAAATCTCCAACTCCAACGACCTCCACTGGCTGCTGCGACGATGGCAGCAGCACCTCGTCTGATCGTCCTTACCACCAATCGCCTCGGCGTTTATGGCGATCGGGGTTGAATCTGCGCGACCGATGTGACACCATCTACTGCCCCCGGAACCGGGCTCGGATTTACGACGACGACGGGAAGGTGTACCGGTAAATGACGACTGCGATTGCCATTATCTCCATCGTGATCCAGATGGCCGCCGCGGTGGCGGCGATTTCGCTGGTGAGTATGACGCGGCCAAAATGGGTGTGGAGCCTGCTCGCCACGGGTATGGTGACGCTCGCCGCCATCCGCGTCGCCGGCCTCATCAGCGGCACGCTCGACCCCGCCGCCGAAGTCGCATATCTGGTTTTTTCCGTCCTCGCGCTGGCCGCGCTGCTTGGTATCCGGCCGATGTGCCGCGCGTTCCACACGTCCATCGGACGTCTCGACCTCGTCGAGGCCGAACTCGAGGCGGCCCGCCGCCGCCTGGGTTACGTCCTCGACACGGCGCCCATCGTCGTCTTCGCCGTGGACTTGAACGGTGTCTTCACCCTGTCGGAAGGGCGCGGGCTGAAAGATCTCGGGCTCCAACCCGGCCAGCTCGTCGGTCAATCCGTCTTCGACGTCTACCACGACTACCCCGCGATCGTTTCCAACGTCCGCCGCGCGCTGGCCGGCGAAGAGGTGTCCGCCCCCGTCGACGTCGTCGAGCAGTCATACGAGGTTCAATTTTCGCCGCTTCGTGACGGACGGGGCCGGGTGGCGGGTGTGTTCGGCGTCGCGGCCGACGTGAGCCGTCGCAAGCGGAGCGAAGCCCAGTTACGCGCCACCAAGGATCGCTTCCGCGCACTCGTCGAAACGACGAGCGACTGGGTATGGGAGATCGACCTCGACGGCATATATACCTACGTCAGCCCCAAGGTGAAAGATCTCCTCGGATACGAACCCGACGAGCTGATCGGCAAAAAGCCGTTCGACCTGATGCCGCCCGATACCGCACAGCGCGTACGTGAACGATTTCGAAAATACGTTTCCGAACGGGACGCATTCTCCGGAGTCGTCAATTCGAACCTCCACAAGGACGGCCACGAGGTCATGCTCGAAACGAGCGGTGTCCCCGTGTTTGCTGAAGACGGGCACCTGATCGGCTACCGCGGCATAGACCGCGACATCACCACACGGATGCGGGCCGTGGAAGCGCTGAGCGCCAGCGAGGACCGGCTCAAGCTCGCCATCGTCGCCGCCGACATGGGGACCTGGGACTGGGACGTCGCCACCAATACGATGACCTGGTCGGAACAGGTCGAGCGTCTGTTTGGCCTGGAGACAGGTGCTTTCGACGGCACGTACAAAAAATACTTGTCGCTGATCCATCCCGACGACCGCGACCACGTCCAGTTCGCCATCAACGCGGCGCTCGAGAACAAGGTCTCGCCCTACCGGGTGCTTCACCGGGTCGTCCACCCGTCCGGCGACACCCGCTATATCGAGGCTATCGGACAAGTACTCCGGGACGACGACGGGGAGCCCGTCCGCATGCTGGGCCTCGTCACCGACGTCACCGACCGCGTACTCGCCGACCACCAGCTGCGCAAAGAAAAAGAGATGGCGCAGATGTACCTCGACATCGTCGGGACGATCATGGTGTCAATCGACCGAAACCGGCGGGTGAGATTGATCAACCGCCGGGGCTGCGAACTGCTCGGTTACGACGAAGAGGAGATCATCGGCGAAGACTGGTTCGAACATTTCCTGCCCGCGGTGATGAGGGAGACTACCGCGAAAGCATTCGATCAACTGATCGCCGGTCAAATCGAAAACGTCGAATACTTCGAGAACCCGGTGCTTACCCGGTCGGGAGAGGAACGCCTGATCGCGTGGCACAACACGCCGATGTACGACGACGACGGGGAAGTCGTCGGGACAATGAGCTCGGGCGCCGACATCACCGACCGCCACCACGCCGATCGGATCAAGCAGGAACTGGAGGACCAGCTGCGTCATTCGCAACGAATGGAGACCATCGGCACCCTGGCGGGAGGCATCGCGCACGACTTCAACAACATCCTGTCTCCCATCCTGGGGTACACCGACATGGTGATAGAGGACGTCGGCGAGGACAGCCCCATCCACCACTACCTCGAACACGTGCTCCAGGCGGCGCAACGGGCGAAGGAGCTGGTCGAGCAGATCCTGTTGTTCAGCAAGAATGTCGACCGGGAAGCGAGCCCCATTCACCTCCACGTGATTATCCGTGAGGGGCTCAAGTTCGTGCGTGCGTCGCTGCCGACGACCATCGAGATTCAGCAGAACGTCAACATCGATTCGGGCGTAGTTCTGGCCAACTCGGCACAGATTCACCAGATACTCGTCAACCTGTGCACCAACGCCGCGCACGCGATGCGCGAAACCGGCGGGGTGCTGCGCGTCGCGCTGGAACCGGTCGACGTCGATGAAAAACTGGCGGAAGAGCACGCTAACCTGCGCCCAGGTCCGTACACGCGCTTGATGGTACAGGACACCGGCCGCGGCATGGACGAGACCACGCTCCGGCGGATTTTCGAGCCGTTCTTCACGACGAAGGACATCGGAGAGGGAACCGGGCTGGGATTGTCCGTCGTCCACGGTATCGTGATCAATCACGGAGGAGAAATCGTCGTCACGAGCGAAAGCGGCGAAGGTACCACCGTGACCGTCTATTTCCCGCACACGGAAAAGAGCGAGGAAACAACGGAGGAAATCGTCGACATCTCCGGGACCGAGCACGTGCTGTTCGTCGACGACGAACCGGCCATCGTGACGCTGGGCAGGCGCATGCTGGAACGGCTCGGCTACCGGGTGACGACGGCCTCGGACGGAGAAGAGGCGCTGGAAATCATCCGGAAGGACCCGAACGGAATTGACATCGTGCTGACCGACCAGACCATGCCGAAAAAAACGGGACTGGATGTCGTGACGGAAGCCCGGGAAATCCGCGAGGGCCTTCCCATCGTCCTGATGACGGGCTACAGTGACAAGATCACGCCCGAAAAACTCGACGAGCTCGACGTCGGCGGGCTCGTGACGAAGCCGTTGAGTGGAAGAAAACTTGGCGCAGCCATCAGAAATGCACTCGACTGATTAATCAGAAATGCACTCGACTGATTAACCTGTAACCGCCGGAGAAAAACATGGGCCG
>CBDVDJ010000336.1:0-4279 GCA_965372695.1 uncultured bacterium | reverse complement strand
GTTCGGTGACGGGGAAAGACCTGCTCGGCAAGACGATTCCGCGCAGGCGGCGCGGACGACTGTCCGGCCTGGCCGCGTCGATCGCCGGGGTGGTGACCGTCGTTTTCGGCGGCACGCTCTCGATCGTCGGGCCCGACACGCTCCCGGTGTCGATACTCGCCGGCATCATCGCCGTCGCGGGTGTCGCGTGGTTGCTGGCCGCCGCCGTGATGTCACGCCTGCGCGAGGAGCCGGGAACGACCGATGACTCCCGCAACGGCCTGCAGGCCGCGATCGGCAGCCTGCGGATCCTTATGCGCGACCGGATGTTCCGCCGCTTCGTCATCGCCCGCGCGCTCCTGGCCAGCACGGTGCTCTCGATGCCGTTCTACGTCCTGCTCGCCCGCGACGCGACCGGCGACCGCGCGGCGACACTCGGCCTGTTTATCATCGCCAGCAGCCTGGCGACGGCGGTGAGTGGTTTTGCCTGGGGGTCGCTCGCCGACCGCTCGAGCCGGCGCACGCTGATGATCGCCGGTGCGTCCGCTTCGGCGGTGGGGAGTGTGACATACCTCGTCGGCAGCGGAGTGTTTGGAAGCGGCGCCACCGTTCCCGGCGCCGGGAACGCATCACCCTGGATCTACGCCCTCTTGTTCTTTGTCCTCTCGCTGGCGCACACAGGTATCCGCGTCGGCCGCAAGACCTACCTCGTCGACATGGCGCCGGCCGACGAACGCGCCGCGTACGTGGCGGTGAGTAACACCGTGATCGGCGTCGTGTTGCTGCTCAGCGGGAGTCTCGGCATTCTCGCAACGTTCCTCTCCTCGTACGAGGTGATCCTGGTGTTCGCCCTCCTCGGCCTGGCGGGCGCGGCCGTCGCGGCCACGCTCGGCGAAGTCGAGTGACCCGGCCTGAATCAGAAAAAGCCCCCGGTCTAAATCACCGCGGGGCTTTTTCAGCCTCAGTATCTCTGGGTCCGCATGTTAGTTCGTGAACACGACCGTGCTCAGGTAGAGATTATTGGTCGCGTTGTCGATCAGCGGAATGACCGGGTCGAATTCGGGGTCGGTGTAGACCGTCGTGTCGGCGTTGCAGATCCGGAACCCCTCGACGAGCTGCCACGCGGTAAACACGATCGTTTTGCCGCTGGCGGAAGGACAGAAGTACTCCTTGGTCACCGACGTCTCGCTGCTCACCGTGATGCTGTGGCTGAAAGTCCGGGTCAGCTCCGCCGAGAGCCCGATTCCCCACAATCCAGCCGATACGCCCAGGGTGTACGAGAAGCTCTCGCCCGTCGTCTCCGAAGTCCCCTCCGTGTAAGTGTGCGACTCGGTGTAGTTAAACGGGTGCTGGACCACGGTGCTGAAGATTTTCCGCCAGTATCGGACGCACTGGACGGTGGGGATCTCCTCGACCCCCGGCAAGTTGTACGTCATGTCGAACCAGATGGGGATGTCGGAGTAACGGGCACGGCAGGGCACGGCCACCGGGTCGATGACGATCCCGTCGACGACCAGGTCGAATCTTCTGTCCACGGGACGTATTTCGGCGTTGATCAAGCCTAAGCCCAACTTGGATACCAGGGTCACAATCGAATCGGGACACGAGGCGAGCGTCGGCGAGAAGTTGTGAATAAGCGCCTCTGAGACGATCAGGCTGTCGGATCGTTCCGGCAGGATGTCGCCGGGGCTCGAGGGCAAGGGTATGGCGGGGGTGTTGGGCGGCGGTCCCTCGCCGTTGTCATCGACGGGTTCGAGCGGCGTATCCTCGCTGCAGGACACGAGTACAAAGAGCGTCAGAACCATTACCAGCAGACGGCGGTGCAACAATGTGGAAGGTCTCATTGCCTTCTCCTTTTCGGCGGCGGCGACGGCGAAGCTTAAAGCGGACCTGTATGTCCTGATTATACCACCGAATCCTCGAAGGGTCCAGCACAAGCACTTCCCACGGCTCGCCCCTGCGGCGATCCAGATCCGCGAGATCGGGTGTAATAAAGCCGGTACCATCTGACACTAATCAGTAGACGGGAGGGAATTACCGGGGGGCAAGGAGGACAGTAAGATGAAAAGGACTATCTTGTTCGTGGTTATTTCCCTCGCCGTACTCGCCGTCGGGTGCAGCTCGATCAAGGTGAGAACCGACTACGACGATCGGGCATCGTTCCGGGACTACCGGACCTACTCCTGGCTGGAATACCAGTCCGATTCGCAGGGCGATCCGGCCGTGCAAAGCCCGCTTACCGGCCGCCGCATCGAGAACGCCGTCGACAGCGAGCTCATCCGGCGCGGTTACCGCAGGATAGACAGCGGAACGCCCGACTTCTACATCGTTTACAGCATCGTGTCGTCACGGCGCACCGACATCACGTCGACCGGCGACCCGTACGGGCACCGCTACTACGCGGGCTACTTTTCGTACCGGTACTACGGGTCGAGCGTCGACGTGCAGACCAGCCACTGGGTCGAAAGCACCATCATACTCGACGTGATCGACGCCGCGACCAACGAACTCGTGTGGCGCGGCTGGGCGACGGCCGACCTCGATACGAACCCCAGTCGGGACCGGGTGTCGTATTACGTCGACCGCGCCGTCGACAAAATCCTGGACGAGTTCCCGCCCGACGACTAGCAGAACGCCAGAAGTCCGTCGCGCTGCGGTCGACAGTCGCGACGGTGCCGGGGCTTGACCCGGCACCCGCCGTCTGCCATAATCATCCCAGTACAGTTTGCACCACCCCATCCCGCTACGGCGGCGAAAGAGGAGCCTCCCGGGTCCTTCTGCTAAGAACACTCTCGACATCGTCTCTCCCCTGATAATCCGGAATCGGGTCCGTTTCCTGCAAGGACCCAGATTGCGTTGTTGTCGCCCAGTCGCCCACGGGAGGTTCGCCATGCTTTCGAGTTTCCGTCCTAATCGCTCCGGTAGCAATGCCTTACGCCGTCGCCTCGCCGCGCTCGCCGTCACAGTCACGGCCGCGACCACGCTCGTCGCCGGCGGCCCGGCCCGCGTTCACGCACTCGAAGGCGCGTGGACCCACCTCAACCCCGAGACACCCCCCCGGGTCACCTCGGCCGACCTCTTCGGCGTCGACTTTATCAGCGACTCGACCGGCATCATCGTCGGGGATGGCGGGACCATCTTTCGTACCACCGATCGGGGCGCCACCTGGATCGCCGCGGCCAGCGGGACCGGCGAGGCCCTCAACGCCGTGCAAATCATAGACGCGACGACGGCGGTCGCCGTCGGATCCGGCGGCGCCATTATAAGGTCAATCGATGGCGGCGTGACGTGGTCCCCCCAGACCAGCGGGACCACCGAAGACCTCGCCGACGTCCATTTTATAGATGTGCTGACAGGATGGGCAGTGGGGAGCGCCGGGACACTCGTCCGGACGACGGACGGGGGAACCAGCTGGAACGCGGGTAACAGCAGGACGACGCTCGACCTCACCGGCGTCGACTTTGTCGACGCGCAGAAAGGGTACGCCGTCGGCGGCAAGGGGATGATCATGCAGTCCTTCGACGGCGGCGCTTCCTGGATACACAAACCCGACGGCGTCGTGTGCTACAACGACCATGGCGTTCTCCAGTGCAACTCATTCCACGACGTCTATTTCCTCGACGCGTCCAGAGGCTTCGCCGTCGGATACCCCGCCTACCCCGTCCTCCTCGAGGGTGGAGCCTTCTTCAAGACCCTCAACGGAGGGACCAGCTGGGTCAGCCAGGCCCCCGCCCCCCAA
Organism: uncultured bacterium; assembly: GCA_965372695.1. Lineage (GTDB taxonomy): Bacteria > Krumholzibacteriota > Krumholzibacteriia > WVZY01 > JAKEHA01 > CBDUWU01. The sequence goes on along the minus strand of CBDVDJ010000336.1, from coordinate 561 downwards.
TACTTCGACATCGAGGCGTTCAGGGCCATCGCGTTCGGGAACAGCACCGACGGCCTCATATTGACCTATTGGACCGGGGCCTTCAGCACCGACGACGCCGGCGCCTCCTGGACCGAGACCACCATACCCACGACGCGGCAGTTGAACGCAATCGCCTACGGCGATTCCGACACCGCATATGCCGTCGGTAAACTCGGAACCATCATGAGGTGGGATCGCAACCCGCAAACCCCCACACAGAAACACACGTGGGGTTCTATCAAGTCAATTTTCGGGGACTGACTTTGCGAGTATTCGTGCGACCGAGCGGGCGACAAAAAAAATGCTCCTGGGCTTGGCCCTCCCGCTATTAACTTTTGGGAGGGCGTACTGCCAGGAGCGCTTTCAAAAAGAATCTTACAAAGAAATCTGTCCAGAGTCAAGCACGTGGCGTGACACAGTGTTCGAATCCGCTGGCGCCGGAAAAGTTGAATAGTAGTAGTCCGGGCTTCCCTTCGACACCCGATTCACAACAGCGGGTTTCCCGTATCGGCGAGCGCCCCACACGCCCTCGGGCCTCCG
>CBDVDJ010000335.1:0-4280 GCA_965372695.1 uncultured bacterium | reverse complement strand
CGTTGATGGCCTCGTTGCGCGCAATCTGGTAAATCCATGTGGATAAACGAGATTCACCTCGAAAACTGGCCAACCCCCGGTAGATCTTGATGTGTACGTTCTGGACGACGTCATCGACCTCGTCGCTGTTGCCCAGCACACTCCGAACGACGGCGTAAGCCGTCGAATGGTGGCACTCAACAATCCGGCGAAACGCCTTCTGATTGCCCTGCAACGCTTTAGCAACGAGTTCATAATCAGTTTCTCCCGGCAATTTTGCTCTCCTGTCTGGTGAGACCGCCTTGACGGATGATCGGTTTCAAGTTTATATCATTTTCAGTCGAAAACAGACTGCCAAAATAAGGGCCCGGCCAATAACCGTGGATTTTCTTGAAACAAACCCGGCGGGCCCCATGTCATACCGGGTGAATCGAATGACAACAAACCCGTAGAACCAGCAGGAGACCTGCGAAAGGGGACAATATGTTTGCGAGAGTCGGAGTCGAGCACATGGCCTTGATGATACCCATCACGGCGCTCCTCGGCACATTCGTGATCGTCATTGTGGCGATCATCGTGGAGGGCCGAAAAAAAGACCTCACCCACAAGGAGCGCCTGATCGCAATTGAAAAGGGCTACCCGCTGCCGGAACCCGAAGAAAAGAAAGAAAAACCGGTGTATGCCGCCCGGCGCGCCTGGGGACTGGTATGGGCGGGTCTGGGGCTGGCGCTGACAATCGCCCTCGCGGCCAACCCCGACGCGGCGGAAGTCAACGCGTGGGGCTGGGGCTTGATCCCGATGTTCATCGGCGTGGGACTTCTCGTCGCCGGGCACCTGGACAAGAAGGAATGGGACAGGCGCCGCAGCGACGAGCGGCTCGAGGCCGCCCCCAGGGGGCCGATAAAGCCCATCGTACCGCCGGCGCCCACCACCCCGCCGGCGCCCGGTCAACCGACAGAGCCACCGGCACCCCACGAATAGCGGCGGCGCGATAAAGAGTTCCCCCGGTACCGTCATGGTGTATACTCTCCTTCGGAACCCCACCATACGGATACCGGGGGAATACTGCATGTCGATCTCGCACAAGACGGCGATCCTGGTATGGATCGTCTTTTTTGTTGCCGGCGGCTGCGCCGGAGGCACCGGCGGAACCGACGGTAACGTCGGCGGCGTTGAGGCCCCCCCCGAATTCACTGGCGACGACATTGTCGAAGCCGAATTTCTCTCCCTCTGTCTTTCCGAGTCCCTCCTCCCGCTGCCCGACGTCGCCGAAGACGTCATGACCGACCTCTACGCGATTCGCGCGGCGTACGGGTTCGGCGCGCTGACCCGGACCAGGGCCCGCGACCACTGGACGGGCGAAATCGACGTCTACTTCAACCGCAACGCCAGCCACGACTTCGCCGCCGGCGGCTACTTCTTCTGGAACGAGCTCAACGTGGATCTCGGGCCGGTCAGCGTGGTTCCGCTCGAATTCGGCCGCGCCAGGCTCCAGTTCACACGGCTGTTCAACCCCTGCGTCGCCGCCAGGCTGTACGAGGAACTACCCGGCGTCGCCATGGCCTCACCGGTCTTCGACCCCTCCGACGGACCCGACATATTCGTTGGAATGAACGAGCTTCACGGCTACACCTACCTGTTCCGCCACGCGAGGGACGGCTGCCAGAGCGGGTGCCGCTTCGTCGAGTACTACTATTTCCGCTTCTTCGAAACAGGGCCGGTCATGATCGGACGCTGGAACACGGCGGACCCGGGCCCACCGGCGTGGTGGGACGAGGCGGTGGACGAGTGGATCTCGTGCGGCTGCTATCCCCAGTTCCTGGAATCATCTCGCAGCCTTCAGGAATCACCCCGCAGCCTCCAGAAGAGACGCGCCAGATAAGCCGACCACCCGGGCCTGGTGAATGGGCTTGCGAACACCCGGCTGGCGTTTATAATAGGCGGACCCAACTATTGTCGATAATGCTTTCCCGGAAGGAAATGGGATGAAAACACATTCAATATCAAAAGTCGCCGGCCCTGCCATCGCAGCTCTGCTGGTGATACTGCTCGCGATACCGGCGCCGGCCGGTACGGAAATCACACTGCAGGACATCAGCAATACGTTCGAGGAAGTGTCGAAAACTGTCTCCCGGGCGGTGGTCCAGATCTATACCACCGGCTACGGCCCATCGCAGGGCGCCGACCTCGCACCGATCACCGTTCAGCGCGGAACGGGTTCGGGCATCATCCTCGATTCCAGCGGATACATCATCACCAACGCGCACGTCATCGAGACGGCACGCCACGTCAAGGTGATGATACCGGTCAGCCAGGAGGAGTTGAACTCGAGGAAGTCGCTCGTCAAGGCCCAGGCCCGGGTCGTCGGCGGACAGGTGGTCGGCGTCGACCACGAAACCGACCTCGCCGTGATCAAGGTCCAGGAGAAGGATCTGCCTTACCTCAAACTGGCCGACTCCGACGAAGTGAGCCAGGGACAGATCGTACTCGCGTTCGGCGCGCCTTTCGGAATGGAAAACACCATGACGATGGGCATTGTCAGCGCGGTCGCGCGCCAGCTGCAGCCCGACGCGCCGGTCGTCTACATCCAGACCGACGCGCCCATCAATCCGGGCAACAGCGGCGGTCCGCTGGTCAACGCCAAGGGCGAAGTCATCGGCATCAATACGATGATTATCACGCAGTCGGGGGGCAGCGAGGGCATCGGCTTTGCCGTGCCGTCGAACATCATGCGCAACGTTTTCCAGCAGCTCCGTTCGTTCGGCCAAGTCCGGCGCGGCACCATCGGCGTCCACGCGCAGACAATCGACCCGGTGATGGCCGAGGGACTGGGACTGTCACAGGACTGGGGCGTCGTCATCTCGGACGTCTATCCGGGAGGCCCCGCCGAGAAAGCCGGGATGAAAACAGGGGACATCGTTCTCACACTCGACGGCAAGCCGATGGAGAACGGCCGGCAGCTCGACGTGAATCTCTACAGGAAGGAAATCGGCAAGAAGGTCGTCATCGAGTACGATCGCGGCGGCGGCAAGTCGTCGCTCCGGGTCGAAGTCGTGGAGCGGCCCGGCAACCGCAAGCGCCTCGCCGACCTCGTCAGGCCCGAGGACAACCTCATTGCCCAGTTCGGCATACTGGGCCTGAACATCACGCCCCAGATCGCCGCGATGCTTCCCGCCCTGCGAAAACATGAAGGCGTCGTCGTGGCGGCTCGATCGGCCGCAACACCCGGATGGCGGGACAGTTTCATCCCGGGTGACGTGATCTGCCAGATCAACACACAACCGGTGAAGAACCTCGACGACCTGAAAACCGCCATCAATAAATTCCGCCCCGGAGACGCCGTTGTCGTCCAGGTCCAGCGGGGCGGCCAGATGCACTTTATCGCGTTCGAACTCGACTGAGCGCCCGGGGAAACACCCCGAACCAGGAATCATGATTTATCCGCTCTGGAAGAAACTTACCGGCACCAGCAGGTCGATCTACCTGCTGGTGTCGCTGATCGTACTGATCTATATCTACCCTGTCGCGGCGGATTCCAGGTTCGCCGCTACCGTTCTCGGGATCCTCTTTGCCGCGACGCCCCTGACCGGCATCTACGCCGTCGCCGACAACCGCAAGGTCATGGTCGTTGCCACGGTACTTGCCATACCCGCATTCTTCGCCATCATCTGGCACTTCTTCGTGGGCTACACTATTACAAACGACGAGTATGTCCTGGTTTTTATCGTCATTTACTACGCGTTCACCACGATCGCGATCATCCGCAATATTTTCCGCCGCAAGCAGGTAGACGCCGACCTCATCATCACCGCCATCAGCGCCTACCTCATGATCGGTTTGTGTTTCGCCGTGTCGTTCATGCTCACGGAGACCATTATCCCCGGCTCGCTGCTGGCAGGAACGGTGGACGGCATCGTCGGGTGGGCCGATGTCTTCTACTTCAGTTTCGTGACGCTGACCACGCTTGGTTACGGCGACATCTCGCCGGCAACACCCCAGGCCCGATCGCTCGCCACGCTCGAGGCGGTCTGCGGCGTGATGTACATGTCGATACTCATCGCCCGCCTCGTCAGCGACTACCATTATTCGAAGAGATCATAGAGATTAACCGGGCTCTGCCATTATAAACGGCCGACGCACCATACCAGCCGAACCCGTACTACAGGAGCATGCCCATGTCCGACCGCAAGAAGGGCCTCGACACCAAGCTGATCCTCGGCGGCGAGCCGTCCCCCCGCATCGCAGGCGCCGTAACCATGCCGATATTTCAGTCGTCGACTTTCGAGTCCGCCGGTGGCGAC
>CBDVDJ010000334.1:0-4308 GCA_965372695.1 uncultured bacterium | reverse complement strand
GAACATTGCTCTGGACCTCAAAAAGGACTTCCGCGGCGGTTCCGGGTTCAAGATCCCGATCCCGTTCTTGAGCAAAGAGGTCAAGTGGACCAGTACGCTCAATTCGAACCTCAACATCGTTTACTCGCGATCCAGCGGCAAACGCTATCAGGAGGGCTCCGAGATTTTCCAGCCCATTCCCATGCTGAGCACGCTGAAGATTTCGCCGAGCCTGACCTACATGTTTTCGCGGGCGCTCAACGGACGATTCTTCATCGACTACTCGCGTTCTTTCGCCGAGGCGTCGAACCAGACGACGACGGCGCTGCGCATCGGGGTCAGCGCGGTGCTCAGCTTCTAACAGACCGCAGGAGCGAACCACATTGTACAAAACGACAACTGCATTACTGTTTTTGCTGGCGCTCCAGTCTTGCGGCGGCGGGCCGCACCCCTCCTTCGATTCGGAGCGCGCGTGGGTGCACCTGATCAAGCAGGTAGAGTACGGGCCGCGTCTGCCGGGCAGCGCCGCCCGTGACAGCGTGACCTACTACCTCACGCGCACACTCGTCGGCGCCGGGGGGGAGGTTTCGGTGCAACGCTTCGACATCAAGGATCCTTACGCCGACCGCGTCATCGCGCTGGTCAATGTTATCGCTAATTTCTATCCCGGCCACGAGAGGCGCGTCATGCTCGCCGCGCACTACGACAGCCGTCCGTGGGCCGACGAGGAAGAGGCCGACTCGCTTCGTTCCCGCCCGGTGCCGGGCGCCAACGACGGCGCCAGCGGCGTCGCCGTGCTCCTCGAGATCGGGAGGCTGCTGGGCGAGTACGACCCGGGTATCGGGGTGGACCTCGTGTTTTTCGACGGAGAGGATTACGGCAAACAGGGCGATCTCGACCACTATCTGCTCGGCTCCAAGTACTTTGCCGCGACGCGGCCCGATTACCGTCCTGTGTGCGGCATACTGCTGGATATGGTCGCCGGCAAGGAGTCATTCATCGCGCGGGAAGGCTATTCCAGGACCAACGCGCCGCGCCTCACCGACGAGTTGTTCTCCCGCGCGGAGCGTATGGGACTCGAATTCTTCCATCCGCTGGATGCCGGCCCGATATACGACGACCACGTGCCGTTTCTCCAGTCGGGAATCGAAATGGTCGACCTGTTCGGGTACGAGTACCCGTGGTGGCACACCGTCGACGACGTGCCGGAGAACTGCTCGCAGGATCGGCTGGGGCAGGTGGGGGCGCTATTGGTCGATTTCCTCTACGATTTCCCCTACTGAGCGCAATTGTGCCTTGCGCGGCACACGGGAATGTGTTAAATATCAGCGAGATAAGAGGTGAGGTAAGGAGTGGGCTGGGTGGCCCACTTTTTTGTTGTCCTGAACAGCCGATCTACAGGCGTCTTTAACTGTATCAATATGCTACCAAATAATTTAGAGGAAACGGTGGTGCCGGAGCTCGAGGCACTCGGGTTCGAGTGTGTCAAGCTGGAGGTCGTGGGCAGCTCCAGGAACCCGGTCGTGAGGTTGTATATCGACAAACCGGGTGGTGTGAGCGTCGGAGATTGTTCGCTGGTCAGCCGGACGGTGAGCATACTGCTCGACGACAAGGATCCGTTTCCGGGCAAGTACCTGCTCGAAGTTTCCTCGCCGGGCAGCAACCGCCCGCTGGTCAAGGAAGAGCATTTCCGCCGCTTCGAGGGCGAAGACGCCCGGATCCAGGTCATGCAGGGGCCCGACAAAATAACGTATACAGGCCGAATCGGTTCCTGTATAGATGGGCTACTGACTCTGGTAACCGAAGAGCAAGATACCGTCGAAATCCAGCTCACGAACATCCTCAAGGCGTCCCTGGTCGGTCAGGAATTCAAAATCGACAAGAAAATGAAACGTCCAAAGCGTGAAAAGCGTGCGAGACGTTCCGTGCGTTCCGGCCGCGCCGGAACAGCCAAGGGTGAAGACCAATGAGTATCCAGTTTGGAGATGCATTCAATCAACTGGCCCGCGAGAAGCGGATCGATAAAGAACTGCTGATGGAAACGCTCGCAGCCGGGTTCACGTCGGCCGTGCGCAAAAAATACGGCGCAAACGCCGAGGTGCGCGTCGAAGAAGACGGCAAGGGTAACATCGAACTGTACCTGGTGATGCTGGTGGTGGACGAAGTGGAGGACGACAGCACCCAGATGACCGTCGAAGATGCGCAGGATTATGTAGAAGGCTCGGAGGCTGGAGATACCATCGAGCTCTACCTGCCGTTCGAGGACTTCGGGCGCAACGCGATCCAGATCACCAAGCAGATCCTTATGCAGAAGATCCGCGAGTTCGAGCGCGACCGGGTCTTCGAGGAATACGACGGCCGGGTCGGCGAAATCGTTTCCGGCAGCGTCCAGCAGATCGATCGCAGCGGCATTCTGGTCAACCTCGGCAACGCCGAAGCCCATATGCCGAAAAAGGAGCAGATCCGTCGCGAACGCTACAACCAGGGTTCGTCCATCCGCGCCTGTATTACCAAGGTGGACAAGGACGCCAAAGGGCCGATGATCACGCTGTCGCGCACGAGCCCGGAATTTCTCAAGACACTTTTCACGCAGGAAGTGCCGGAAATCTACGAAGCGCTGATAGAAATCAAGAGCGTGGCGCGCGAGGCCGGCGGGCGTTCCAAGATCGCCGTCTTCTCGCGCGACGATCGTGTCGACGCCGTCGGCGCCTGTGTTGGCATGAAAGGTTCCCGCGTGCAGGCTGTGGTAAACGAATTGAGCGGCGAGCGTATCGACATCGTTCCCTGGAGCGACGAAATCTCCACGTTCGTGTCGCGCGCCCTGTCGCCGGCCAGGATCGCATCGGTACGTGTCGACAGCGAGGAGAAACTGGTCCTCGTTATCGTCGAGGATGACCAGCTGTCGCTCGCCATCGGGAAGGACGGCCAGAATGTCCGTCTTGCGTCCCGTCTTACCGGGTGGCAGATCGAACTGGTGTCGGCGCGTGAACTCGAGCAGCGCGAGCGCTTCGAGGAACAGCTGACGATGCCGATCGAGGACATGGTTGGAGTGTCGGAGAAAATGGCCGAAAAGCTCAAATCAGTAGGCGTCAACACGGTTCAGAAGCTGTTGAAAATGTCGCGCGATGATCTCATCGATATCCCCGGTTTCGGCCCCAAGTCGGTCGACAAGCTCCTTGCTACGGCGGAGGGGACGGTAAGGGAACTCGAGGCCGCGATGGAAGAGCTCATCGAAAAGGAAAACGAAGAGCGGGCCAGGGAAAAGGAGAAGCCTCTGTTCGACGAGAGCGTGATGGAGGCGGAGAGCGAGGAAGAAGCGGCAGCCGCCGGCCCGAAGCTCACCGAAGAAACGCTCTTCAAAGAGACGGTTGAAGACGAAGAGACCGAGTCGCCGGTGGCCGATGCGGAGGCCGAGGCGCCGGAAGATGAGACGGAAGACGAATCAGGTGCAGAGGAAGAGGAGCCGGCGGACGGCGGGACCGTTGTCGAGGAAGAGACGGAAACGCCGGAGTCCGAAGAGGACAAAAAGGATCCGGCCTGACGGCCGGGTGCTTTGCCGGATGGATGGTTGAGCGGGAAGCCAGGTAAATATCAATGAGGATTCACGAACTAGCCAAGAAGTATAGCGTGTCCAGCGAGGAGCTGATCAAGCTGCTCCAGAACGCGGGTTACGAGGTAACGACGCATATGAGCAGCGTCGGCTTCGACATGCTCGACGCGCTCGAGCGGCATTTCAACTGGACTTCGCCCGCCAAAAAGAAGACCAAGGCCAAAGCCAAAGCCAAAGCGAAAGCCAAAGCGAAGAAAACGGCTGCCGCCGTGGCCGAAGACGAGGCGGAAGCAACAACCGGCGTCAAGACCAAGGCTCGCCTCAAGACCAAGGCGCGTCTGAAACCGAAGCAAAAACCGGCAGAAGCACCGGCGGCGGCCGATACGCCCGACGACGCGGCGAAGGTAACTGCTGCCAAAAAGAAAACTGCAGCGAAGGCCACTGCTGCCAAAACGAAGACCAAAGTCAAGGCCAAGGCCAAGGCCAAGGCCAAGGCCGGGGCAGCGGCGGATAAAGATGAGCCGGCGGCGGTGACCGAGCCGGTGGCGGCTAAGAAAGCCGGGCCCAGGTCGAAGGCGGCCGCTTCCGGGACCGCCGAAAAACCGGCGGCTCCGGAAAAACCAAAGATGTCCGCTGCCACGGCAAAGGCGCTGGAAAGACCGAAGCCCGGCAGGCTGGTGAAGGCCGCCGAGAAGCCGAAAGAAGTCAAACCCGCCCCAGTCGAGAAAAAGCCGGCGAAGCCGGCGCATTTCTGATTGGAATTTCATCTTTATTTACGC
>CBDVDJ010000333.1:0-4308 GCA_965372695.1 uncultured bacterium | reverse complement strand
CGTCGGAATGTCCCCATAGATACAGCATCCCGGCGACGACGATCACCGAGACGCCAAGAAGAACTATCTTTGCTACTTTCATTGGATCTCTCCTTGTTTTGAAGCGATGCTCTTCAGTGTGGCGCCGTGATTCGACGAAGGCCGGCCGAGAGCGACGCGGGTAAATCCACTGACCAACTCCCGGCAATCGTACCACTATCTACCCTGAAAATATAGTCATGATGCTCATCACGGCCGCCCGGTGTGGTATAATTCGGCGGATGCAATCACGTGACCCGACCCGAGGAGGGTTCGCCATGTCGTCACGCCTGTTGTTGATCGGTCTCGCCACATGTTTGACGCTGTCGCTCTCTTCACCCGCGATCGCAGCAACCGTTGTCGTCAAAGCCGACGGCACCGGCGCCGCTAGTACCATTCAAGCCGGCATTGACGCCGCCAATAACGGTGACACGGTTCTTCTGGAGCCCGGCACCTACACGGGTGTGGGCAACCGTGACGTCGACTTCACCGGGAAACGCATCACCGTCACGTCGGTGGGCGGCGCCGCCGTCACCATCATCGATTGCCAGGGTCTTGGCCGGGCATTCACGCTCACCAGCGGGGAAAACGAAAACTCTGTGATCTCCGGCGTCACAATCAAAAACGGCAGCGCCGAATACGGCGGAGGCATCTACGCCCACATCGCCAAGCCAACAATTACCGACAATATCATCATGAACAACACGGCCACCGAAGACGGCGGGGGCATTTATATCTACGGAGCCATAGCCACCACCACTCCCTCGATCGTATCCGGCAACACTATCACCGGCAACACCGTGTCCGGCGGTGTCTACCAGCGCGGCGGCGGGCTCTGGGTGAACTCCACCGATATCGTGATCGAACAGAATACCATCTCGGGCAATACCGCCGTCGACGGCGGCGGCATGTACCTGTCGGGCGACCTCGACAACGTCTTCCGCGATAACATCGTCACCGGGAACACGGCCACCACGAGCGGCGGGGGAATCTACATTGGCGGCTGGGGCGCATCTATAGACGGCAACCTCATCGCGAACAACGACGCGGGGAGCTGGGGCGGCGGATTGTTCGCGCTGAGCACGGCCGCGACGGTGTCCAACAGCGTCATCGCCGACAACTCCGCGGGGTTTTTCGGCGGGGGCGTCTATTTCCAGCTTGGCGATCCGACGATGCGCAACGTGACCGTGGTCGGCAACACTGGTTCCGGCGCTGTGGTCACATACTCGAGCGCCCTGACCATAGACAAGACTATCATCAACTTTCACAGCACTTCGGCGATACAGTGCTTTGCGGGCGGTGTCGCCACGGTCTCGTGCTCGGACCTCTACGGCAACCAGAGCAACGCGATCTGCGGCGTGGACGCGGGACAGAACATCTCGCTGGACCCCTTGTTTTGTGACTCCGGCGATTATTCCCCGATGCCCTCGTCGCCGTGTACTGCCGAAAACAGCCCGTGCGGAGATCTGATCGGCGCGATGGATCCGTGTGCGATCACTGGCGTCGGGAACACGACGCCCACTCTGTCGACTCTTTACCAGAATGTCCCCAACCCGTTCAACCCGACGACAACGATCTCGTTCTCACTCGAGTCGCGCGCCCGCGTAACGGTGTCGATCCATGATGCGGGCGGAAGGCTCGTCGACGTACTGGTGGACGAAGAGCGTAATGCGGGCCCGCACTCGGTGGTCTGGAACGGCACCGACCGCGCCGGAAAACACGTCAGCTCCGGGGTATACTTTGTCCGCCTGACGACGCCGCTGGGCACGCAGGCGAATAAGATGGTGTTGTTGAAGTAACTATGAGCAGATCAACGGCGACATCATCACCGGATAAAAGTCGTAAACGGCGCGGACCAGGTTGCGCGATCATCATACTGGTGATCCTCGTTGCCATAATCGTGGCCGCGATCCGCCTCTACCAACCGATCCGGGAAGCCAAGCGGACCGAGCAGACGCTCAACGATCGATACGGCGAGTCCATCTCCTTCGTACCTTCACCAGACGGATCGGTCCCGCCGGAACGAATCGAAGCTTTCCTGCGAGTTCGCGATGAGATTTTCAAGCATTGCACGGAGTTTCAGGGCAGGATCAGCGACTTCCGGCGCCTGGAGAGTCTCGAACAGGATGAAAGTCAGCCGAAGGCGATTGTGGCGTGGAATAGCATAAGCGGGCTCAAGAATCTGTTGCAGTTCGGCCCCGCATTCCTGCGCTTCATGGAGACCCGTAACCGCGCGCTGCTTCAGGAGGAGATGGGGCTGGGTGAGTACTTTTATATTTACGTCCTGGCCTACACCGATCAACTCCGTCATGCAAAAGATACATTCCCCGCGGAACTGGATGAGGTGCACATCGGCCCGCGGGCGCAAAAGGAGCTTGCCGAGATTCTTGGTAACCAACTCGATCGGATCATGTCCGGACCCGACGGGCCCGCCAATGAAGAAATGGCCGACAGCCTTCGAGATCAAATCGCCCTCTTAAGCGACGGCCGGCAGTACCTTCCCTGGGAGAGCGGACTACCTCCGGCCATCGCCGCTTCGCTCGAGCCGTACGCGGAGCCCCTGGCCCGGCGTTACTGCGAGGGCATCGCCAAAATCGAACTCATGCAGAAGAACAAGGGATTCAACCTCGAGAACTGACAGGAAGCTATACAACGTCTACCTGCTGATCCCGGTTTACGACCTCAAGCGCTATTTCGCAACCGGCGGAGCCTCCGTCATCCTGGCGCTGTAGATGTCGACCGAGTCGGTGATCCGGTCGTGGGTTTCGAAGCTGAGAGTGTCGCCTTGAAAGTTCAGGGTGACTCGTCGGCAAAGCACCTTACCGGGGGCTTCCTGCTCCAGAACGAAGGACGCGCCATTCACCCAGTAACCGCGGCAGGCCCAGCGCTGGCCGTGTATTTCGCCGATTCGAAAGACTCCATCCAGCGCGATGGTGAGGCGAATCGTCATGCGCATCCTCGGGATTACTGACCTGCCAGCGGTAATTGTACCACTTATAACCTCGTACTTTGAGGCTGTCGCCATGCTCAGTTCTATCTTAGCAAACCCGGCTTTTGTTGTTATATTTTAATCAAGACCACATTCGTCATTCTAACTCGCTGGAAAGCACTCCCCGATACGGAGGTCCACATGAAAACGGCGCTTCTTCTCATTGATCTTCAGAAGGATTATTTCCCTGGGGGTAAGTTCCCATTGTGGAATAGCGAAGATACCTTGTCCAACGTATTGGCCGTGGCCAGGAAGGCGAAGGCTCGAGGGGATCTCGTGATTCACGTTCAACACATAGCTAATCCGGAAATGGGTATATCCCCGTTTTTCAACAAAGGAAGTTCGGGAGCGGAGATTCATCCTGACGTGATCAAGGTGGCGCCGGATTCACCTGTGGTTGTCAAGGAGTTTGCGGACGGCTTTGAGAGCACAGACCTGGAATCCATTCTCTCGTCCAATTCAGTAGATCGGCTTCTGGTCTGTGGCATGATGACTCAAAATTGTGTAACGCATACTGCCATCTCAAAGGCCGCTGAAAAGTACGAGGTTGCTATTCTTGCTGATTGCTGCACTACCATTGACGAGATGATTCACAACATTGCCCTGCACGCCGTTTCTACCAGAGTTGAGCTCAAGCCGTATTCCGAGGAGTATTGAGCCGCAGTTGCTTTTGACAAGGCGGGGCAATGGACAGATTCGCATCGGCGGCTGCTTGATCATCGAGGATGCGGCCATCCCACGCCATCCTCCGATGATATTACTCGAGTACAGCCGGCGGAGCTCAGCCCGCATCGGCGGCGTTGTGATTGGTCAGCTCCATCTCCTGCTGCATCTGACGAGAGATCTTGCCCACCCTGCGCAAGTAGAAAAAGAAACTGACGAGCAGGACGCCGATGATGCACCATCCGAACGCGTCCCACGTCGTCGCCGCGGGATGACCGGCCGCTTCCAGTACGTTTTCAACCACAACAGCACCCAGCAGAGACGCTATCGCGATCTTGGCGAGCATGAAAAATCTTAGTTGCGTACCGGCCATCTTTTCGCCGAGGCGTAGCGAGACTTCGGGGCGTTTCCTGAGGCTGGGAATGTGCTGCGCCATCGATTCCACGTCCACACCCTTGCGAATGGAACGATACAGCGCGCCAAACACGAGCAGACCCTGCAGGCCGAACAGGATGAGTACGTGTGACCTTTCGCTGGAGACGTTCGAATCTACCCCGCTCGCCCCGGTGAAAACGATTCCCGGCGTGTTGATCAGAAACAATGCGGTGGCGACGAAGATGGCGATCGGGATCGCCTCG
>CBDVDJ010000332.1:0-4316 GCA_965372695.1 uncultured bacterium | reverse complement strand
GTTATCCACTGATCAGACGGCGCTTGAAACTGCGGGATCGGGACTGGTTCTTGCAGTTCCCGGCGGGGGTTGCGCACGGCACCCCCGGCTTTGACGCCTTGAGGAAGGAAGGGGAATCATGACGAACTTCAAATCAATATTATGTATGGCGGCGATTGGCTGTGTGGCGCTTCTTGCCATCCCGGGTGGGGCATTCGCCCAATGTCCGGAGGAGCCGCCGCTCCAGAACTTCACCGGTCTTGGCACCGTCTCCTGCCCGTGCTTCGTGCCGGGGGAGCAGGCGGGCGTTGTCCTGACCGCGCCCGCGGCCCACTATCCGCTCGAGATCCTGCGAATCGGCGTGGGGTGGGGGTCCCAGTTCGGCGGGAGCGGCCAGCTGATCGAAGCAGCGCTCCACGTCTATGAGGGCGGGCTTCCCGACCCGGGTACGCCGATTTTTTCACTGGTGGGGCCCCAGCTGACCGACGGTGTCATCAACGAATTCGACATCGAACCGCTGCCGGGCGAAGTGACCGTGGCCGGCGGCCCGTTCACCGTCACGCTCGAGTTTTATAATACCAACGCGGGCGATCCCTTCGCTCCGACCGTCGTCCACGACGGTAACGGCTGCCAGGCGGGCAAAAACGTGGTGTTCGCCATTCCCGGCGGTTGGAACGACGCGTGTCTGCTCGGCGTTACCGGCGACTGGGTGTTCTACATTATATACAGGCCGTGTACTCCGACCGGCGTCGACGACGGACCGTTCGTCGCGTCGACGAGCCCGGCGTTCCTGAGTTTTCCCTCGCCGAATCCGTTCGAATCGAGCACCGAAATCGAGTTCGTGCTCGGCCAATCCGGCCACGCCGACGTCTCGGTTTATAATGTAGGCGGCCAGCGCGTGGTCCGGCTGGCGAATGAAACGTTCCCCGCGGGGCCTCAGCGCCTGAGCTGGGACGGCCGCGGCAACGACGGAAAGCGCCTGCCCTCGGGCGTCTACTTCGTCAAACTCCAGGTCGAGGACTATACGTCGGTGAGAAAGGTGCTGCTCACCAAATAGGCGCTTCCGTGGACATCTCCACCCGGCCGGTGTACACTGACGAGCGAATCGTTCAGACGTGTATGTTCCGCCCCCCCCCGGGGAGGGGGGAGATGAGTGAGGCGCATGAAGCACTGGTATATTTACTTCGCCGTGACTGTCAGCGGCGCCAGCGTGCTCGGGATCGAAATCCTGGGCACGCGTATTATAGGGCCGTTTTACGGCGTCAGCCTCTACCTGTGGTCGGCGCTGATCGGCGTCACCCTGGCGGCGCTGAGCGCCGGATACGCCGTCGGGGGAAGGTGGGCCGACCGGGGCGCCCGGATCTCACGGTTCTGTCTCCTCCTCGCCCTGGCGGGAATCTGGATCTGTGTTATCCCGTGGCTTCGCTACCCGATACTGGCGCTCACGGAGTCTTTTGGCCTGCGGGCCGCGGTGCTCGTCACTGCCACCATCCTCTTTTTTCCGCCCCTTGCCCTGCTGGGAATGGTCAGCCCCTACGCGATCCGGCTGAAAGTGTCTGACATCACGCACGTGGGCCGGACGGCGGGTAACCTCTACGCGGTCTCGACGGCGGCGAGCGTGGTCGCCGCCATCGCCACGGGATTCTTCCTCATACCGAACGTCGGTGTGAGCCGACTCACGTTTTTGACGGGGGCGCTCCTCATCGCTACCGCCGCGATTGGCCTCGTCACGTGCAGATCGAAATCCGCAACGATCGCCGCCTTGCTGTTGTTGCCGGTCATCGGCGCGGGGGCGCTCGTGCTGGCGCCCGAAGTCCGGCCCGATGCCGGCCTCGGCCTGCTGGTGATCGAACACAGCCCGTACGCCGAGATTCGTGTTGTCGAAAGGGAAGGGCTGCGCTACATGATGATCGACGGCGCTACCCACACGGTCGTCGACCCCGAAACGTGGATATCGTATTTCCCGTACGTCGATGTGCTCGATCTGGTGAAACGGATTCTCGACGAACCGGGCGACATGCTCCTCGTCGGTCTGGGGGGCGGGTCGGTCGCAAAGAGCTTCCACCGGGACGGCTGGAGCGTCGACGCCGTCGAAATCGACCCCGTCGTCGCCTGCCTCGCGGGATCACATTTCGGTCTCGAGCCCGCGGAAGCGGACGTGTACCAGATGGACGGCCGACAGTTTCTCATCACCAACGACAAGCAGTACCACCTCATCGTCCTCGATGCGTTCGGGAGCAGTTCGATCCCGTTCCACCTGGTGACGCGCGAGGCGTTCGAACTGGCGCGCTCCCGGCTGGCGTCGGGTGGGATCCTCGCGATGAACGTCGAAGCGGTGGGATGGCACGACATCCTCGTCCATGCTCTCGCCGCGACACTCGCCACGCAGTTCGAACACGTGACCGTGCTTCCCATGGCCGAGCCGCCCAACCAGATCGGAAACCTGGTCCTGCTCGCGTCGGACAACGAGATCGAACTGCGCGAGGAACTGCCGTCGCTCGAATCGCGATACGGCCAGGACTATCACCGCGTCCACGCGTGGGACAACCGTTTCGAGGTAGAAGTGGCGGGAGAGCGCATCCTGACGGACGACCTGAATCCTGTTGATGTGTGGTCTGAGCGAATCAACCTGGTGGCGAGAAAAGACCTGCACGACTATTTCGGATCGGCGGGTATATCCTGGTAACGATGGGGGCTCGCCGCGTCAGTCGCCCTGCATCGGCTCGAATTCGCCGCTTTCTTCAATAATGACCGGGTGACCTTCGAGTTTGTCGGGCAGCCTGGCCGTCAGCTCATCTGATTTTTCCGTAACGTAAATCTTGATGCACGGAATGCCGGCCGGTGTTTCACCGATCGCCACCGCTGTGACGCCCTCGATCGACATCAGCTCCGGCGCCCGTGCATCCATCACCGACTTGATATCCTGTTTCGACACTGTGTCATCGCCTCCTCGACGGCAGCCGCCCGTGGAACACAAGGAAAATACCATCAATGCAACCAGCACTGCCGGAATCGCCCGGTATTTCGATATCAGTTTCGTCGACTTCATCTCTCTCCCGCCAGTCAGACTGTAACACAAAAGACCCGCCCCGATGGATGCCGGGGCGGGTCTTATCAGGAATCAACCTGCGGTCAACCGTCCGTTCAACCCGGAAGGCCTAGTTGCCGACCATCGTCGCGCCGAAGAACGAGAGAACCTCGTCGATCGGGTTGGCTACGGCGAACTGGCTGCTTCCCGCGAAGAGAAGCCCGACGGCCCGCGGGTTGGTGTCGACGTCCTCGACCATCAACGACCCGGAGTCACCGCCCGCCAGGAACTTGCTGGCCCTGTTGGTGGTGATTATCTGGCCGGTGAATGTCCTGGTGAATGCCGCGCCGCCGGCGCACTCGTTTTCGTACGATACGCTCACGGTCCCGTTCAACGCATCGACATTGGCACGGGAGAGGCCGGTGGTTCGTCCGCTCTTCTTGACCTTCTGGCCGACCGATGCGGCAACCGTCGACGATGAGATCGTGCCGACTTCGAGAATCGCACCGCTAGCGTCCACCATACCGCTGATGATGTTGGCGCTCGAGCAGTCGACGTTGTTATTCGGCAGCGATTTCGTTACCACCAGCGTGGCTACGTTCTGGGCGCTGCCCGCGTCACAACCGACGTCGATCAGGCCGGGCTGGATGACGGGATCCCCCGTCTTGGCGATTAGATCATTGCCGCCGGACACGATGTCGGCTTCGAACACGTGGTAGTTACTGAGAATCCGCTTCTGGCCGCCGACCTGGATCAGCGAACCCAGCGTGCCGCCGCAGCAGTAGCCGTTGGCGAGGTCGTACCGCCAGCCTCCGGACGTGCCCAGCTGGATCGGCGGGGTTTGTATCGCCTTGTGGTCGACACCGGCGGGTGGTCTACCCTTCATGGCGACGATCGGGTCGGTGAAGCGTGCAACTACCCGGACTCCGTCCAGCGTCCTGGGAACCGCGGCCATGGCGCGCCGCGAGGTGGCAAGTACCATGATGGCCGGTTCGCCGTCGACGAGCGTCGTGGCCGTTCCGATGACTTCCGGATCCGCCATAAGGCTCGCCGTGTGGCGATTCTGAACGGCCATCACCGACTGGACGGCGGGGTTTCTGGTTGTGAACGCCGAGAAATCCTGCTGGGTGTCGTTCGCCGCCGTCGGGCTGTTGTCCGTGGAACTGCATCCATAGAAAGCAACCGACGCAACGAGGACTGTCACGAGGATACCCGCCGTCAACCACGACCGTCTGGTGAGTGGGACTTTCATTCAAGCCTCCCGTGGTGAGGGTGATAGGGGATGATATCCTGTAGAGTGTTAAGCTTC
>CBDVDJ010000331.1:0-4349 GCA_965372695.1 uncultured bacterium | reverse complement strand
CTTACCAGCCGTCTTTGTATTATAACACACGCCTTTTTGTCGCCGTGAGACGGCGCGTAGTGTTTGATTGTTAAGGGGAGATCGCTTGTGAAAACACGAAAAAGATGTCAAGGAAAAAAGCCGACGGGAAGTCGATTTGTATAAAATTAACGGTGGCAGAAACGAACAACGGCGAACTAAACAAAAGTGAAGCAAACAGCGGCAGAAATAAACGGTAGAAATAGACGGCAGAGATAGACGACAGAAAAAGGCCCCGGCCACGACCCGTCGACATAGCGGTTATTATTTTGACGGATTAAGACTAGTTGCGGATCGAGGGCACGTTTCGCGAGGCAAACAGGAGGACGGTGATATTCGCGACGAGTAACAGCGTCACACCCGCCAGGAATACGTATACCGTTTCCAGCGAGAAGGCGTTCTTGACCGGTCCGATAATATAAATGACGCTGGCGCCAACGCCGAAATTGAGGACGAACTTGATCGCATAGCTGGTGCTGCGCCACCGCGTCGGCGTCAGGGCGGCGATGAGGCTGTTCTCGACGGGCTGCATGCCGAGACTGAAGAAAATATAGATGGCGGCGCAGACCGCGAGCCAATACTCGGTGGTGAACGCCATGAGAAAGATAAAGGGAATACTCGCCGCGTGGGCGAGCAGGTACGCGCGCCTGAGGTCTATCCGGTCGGCGAGACGGCCGCCGAGAATCTGGCCGAAAATGCCGGTCACGAGTACGAGCGAAGCGAGCACGGTCGCCGCCAGGGTGGCGGTGCCCTGGGGGTCGATGAAGGAGAACGACCCGAGCAGGTCGCGGAAAAAGGTCGTGTTGATCTCGAGGTACGCGGGGAGCAGCAGCATGTTACCGCGGTAGGCGATGCCGGCGAGCACGAGCCCGACGCACAGGATCAGGAAGTAGCGAACGAGGTCCATCCCGCCCGCCGCGATGGCTTTTGATTGACGCGAAACGGATTCGTTGACGGGCAGAAGGGCGAGCGCGAGACCGGTCACGATGCCGGCCGCGCCGAGAATCATGAACGTCTCCTGCCAGGAAAAGAGCCACGTCAGGATGCCGGTGGCCAGCGGCGCCGAGGCGATGCCGAGGTTGCCGAACACCCCGTTGATGCCCATCGCGTATCCGCGCTGCCGCACGGTTCGCGATATCAGCGCGAGCCCGGCGGGGTGGTAGATGCTGGCTCCGGCGCCGACGACGCCGAAGAACACGACCATAGCGGTGGGGTCGGGGAAGGCGCCCGCGAGGAGCATCCCGCTGCCCATCAGCACGAGGCCGATGACGAGCATTCCCCGGGCCTGCCACTGGTCGACGAGAAAACCCGCGGGCAGTGCCCCGAGGCCATAGGCGAGGTACATGACAAAGCTCAGCTTGATGACCTCTTCGAGGGGCAACCCCAGCGTGGCGACCATGGGCATGGTAACGGCGGGAAAAACAAGAACAAAGAAGTGGGTCAGGAAATGGCACGGACAGGTGATGAGCAGGACATTCCGCTCCGACCTGTTGAAGCCGTTTTCGTGCTGTTCAGTGGTCATCGGTGTCATCTACCCTCCCCTCCCGGCTGTGCCGCCGACAAACTCGTCTTTGCGCGCAACGACCCCGAAAAACCCGGATCCGGGCCCGTTGCCGGAGTGGGCATTGTATGGTACAGTCGAATACGCCTGCCACACTATTCTTCCTCCCGACGATTGTGTGATGACGACGAGGAGGAAGAGCTCATGCACACCACTGTTTTTACCGGTACCATCACGGGAGTCGACGGTCTGGTCGTCGAGGCCGAGGTCGATATTTCGCGGGGGATTCCCGCGTTCTCCATCGTAGGCCTGCCCAACACGGCCGTTCGCGAGAGCCGCGAACGTGTCACCGCCGCCATCAAGAACTCCGGCTGGGAGTTTCCGCTCGAACGCATCACGGTGAATCTCGCCCCCGCCAACATCAAGAAAGAAGGTTCGGCGTTCGACCTGGCGATCGCCACCGGGATGCTCATCGCGTCGGGCCAGGTCGGAGGTGCCCCCGGTACCGGAGATGCCAGAAGCCCGGGAGATGCCCCCGGTACCGGAGGTGCCCGAGGTGCTACAGGTGCCGGAGGTGCCTCTGGTGCCGCAGGTTCTGCAGGTATCGCAGGTGCCTCTGGTATCAAAGGCGCCGAGGGTCTCGACGGCACACTTTTTCTCGGAGAGCTGGCGCTGGACGGGGCGCTCCGCAAGGTGCCCGGCGTTCTGCCCATCCTGCTCCACGCCCGGGAACGCGGGTTCAAACGCGCCGTGGTTCCCATGCACAACCTCGAAGAGTCGATGGTGGCGGCCGGCATCGAGGTGATCGGTTGCCGCCGGCTGGGCGACGTCGTCGCCGCCGTGCTGGGCGACAATCGGGCCTGCTCCACGGACGGCGACGGGTGCACGGTCAAAGCCGCCGGAGAGACGCGGGTGCCCGAGCGCCCCGACGGCGGGCTCACCGGCGAACCCGACATGTCCGAGGTTCGGGGTCAGGAGTCGGCCAAGCGCGCTCTCCTGGTGGCCGCCGCCGGCGGACACCACGTCCTGATGACGGGGCCGCCCGGCGCGGGCAAGACAATGCTCGCCCGCCGGTTTGCCACGATGCTTCCGCCGCTGACCGAACGCGCCGCGCTGGAGACGACGATGATCTACAGTATCGTCGGTCTGCTCGGCGACGGAGGGCTGGTGGAGAGGCGCCCGTTCCGCGCACCTCACCACAGCGCGAGTGAGGCGGGGCTCATCGGTGGCGGTACCGTGCCGCGCCCCGGCGAGGTCACGCTGGCTCACAACGGGGTCCTGTTCCTCGACGAGCTCCCCGAGTTCAAGCGGCACGTCCTGGAGACGCTGCGCGAGCCGCTCGAAGAGGCGCGGATCACGATCTCGCGCGCGAAGTGCGCGGCGACGTTCCCGGCGCGCTTCCAGCTCGTCGCGGCCATGAATCCATGTCCCTGCGGCTACCGGGGGTCGAAGGACCACCAGTGCCGCTGCAGCCCGATGCAGATCGAGAAGTACCTGGGGAAGATCTCGGGACCGCTCCTGGACCGGATCTCGATTCATGTCGCCGTGCGCCCGGTGGACCCCGAAGCTCTGCGCGGTGCTCCCCCGGCGGGGGACTCGAGCGCGACGTTGCGCGAGATTGCCACCCGCGCTCGCGACATCCAGAGGCGCCGATTCGAGAACGGCCGCGCCGATGTGTGCAATGCGGTGATGCCGGAATCGGCCTTTGCGGAATTGTGCCCCATGGCGCCCGACGCCGAAGAACTGCTCTTCAGCGCACAGAAGCGCCTCCGGATCAGCGCACGCGGACGCACGCACGTCATCCGGGTGGCGCGTACCATCGCCGACCTGGAGGCGTCGGAGACGATCGACGCCGGCCACGTCGCCGAGGCGCTCCAGTACCGGACACGCGAGACGCCGGTGCCCTGAACGGGTGGTTTGACGGTGTGAGATCGGGAAGAAGTATCAGAATGTTTTGGGTTTTTTCGACTGGCGCAGCGCGGCGCGAAACCAGCGGGCGATGTCCTTGAACTTCGTCACCAGCTGTGCTTCCGCGTGGTCGATGTAGATGCCGTGGCAGCGCCGGCACGCCTCGTAACGGATGCCCAGCGAGCGCTGTTCGAACATGTCGCCGCCGCACTTGGGGCACACGTTCCAGAAGTGCGCCCAGTGCGTCTTGAGGTCGCGCGTTTCCTTGCGCTTGTCGAGCCGCTTGCGGGCCCGGTCGAACTCCGCCTGGGGGTCGGCGGCTTTCGCACTCGTTTTTGGTTTCTTGTGCGTCTTCGCGCCGGGGCTATTTGATGTGGCCATGACTCCGTGCCTCTGTTAGCGTTTGCCAGTCGTCGACGGATTGTAGCCGCCGGCGGGAGATCCTGTCAAGAAACCCGGCCCGGATAGATTATGGCAAAACCAAAGACCGGTGTGCGCCAGCGCAGGCGCGCCGAAAGACTCATCGCCGCCATCGACGCGGAGGTTGGCCTCACGCCGCTTCCGTCGGTGTCGCAGATCGCGCGCGAAAAGCGCGACCCCTTTCGCGTCCTCGTCTCGACTGTCATCAGCCTTCGCACCAAGGACGAGGTCACGGAGCAGGCGTCGCGGCGGCTCTTCGAACTCGCCGATACCCCGGAAACACTCGGCAAGCTCGATGTCCGCAAGGTCGAACGGGCCATCTATCCCGCCGGTTTCTACAAGACCAAGGCGCGGACCCTCAAGGAGATTTCACGCCGGCTCGTCCATGAGTATAACGGCCGAGTTCCCGATACAATTGACGAACTCCTCACCTTCAAGGGGGTCGGCCGCAAGACGGCGACCCTCGTCGTATCGCTCGGGTACGGCATACCCGCGATCTGCG
>CBDVDJ010000330.1:0-4359 GCA_965372695.1 uncultured bacterium | reverse complement strand
GAGTCCCCACGTCCGAATAGTCCGGCCCCGGATTGAAATCAACTGTTTTGCCGGCCATTTTGGCCGCGTACTGCAGCAGCGCCGTCATGCGCGCGACGTCCAGACCGTTTTCGTGCCGCGTCGAAACGCCGCCCGCGATGATCAGAGGCGCGTCGGCCGCCATGAAGTCGTGCAGTAACTTTTCCACGGCTTCTCTCGTGAGGCCGGTACTCGACGCGGCGTCTTCGACGTCGACGTCGGGGACCGACGAGAGCTGCGACTCGAGGCGGCGGTCGTTGAAGATCCGGCGCGTACGAAGTTCCCTCAGGAGGCACGCGATCAGGTACCCCTCGGAACCGGGGCGGAGGGCGAGACGGTGGTCGGCCCGGAAACCCGTGAGCGTTGCGCCCGGTTCGGCGTGGTACCAGTTCAGGTGAGAATCGTGGTCGGCGCGAACCGCGGCGATCTGCTTCGAGAACGCCACCGGGTTCTGGAACGTGTCCAGGAGATCGGCGCCGACGGTGAGCATGAAATCGGCTTTTTCAATGTGGTATGCCGGCAGCACGGGGCGCCCGAACAGCTGCCGGTTGGCCTCGCGGATCGCGGCGTGCGAATAGAGTTCGAATTCGGGCAGGCGGGTCACACCGAGGCTTCGGCAGAACCTGGCGACGAGGCCGGACATGGTGCCCGTGGTGCGGCCGGAAAGAAACAGGTGGCTATTTCCCGGTTCCAGCGCCCGGACGACGGCCGCGTACGCCTGCTGCCAGGTCGCCGGAGCGAGTTCGCCGTCGGCGCCGCGAACGAGCGGCCCCCGGATCCGGTCGGGGTTATAGAGGCGCCACAACGACGCCTGTCCCCGGATGCACAACGCACCCGCCCCGACGGGGTGCGACGCCAGCCCGTCGAGCTTGGTCGCGCGCGCCTCCTTGACCGTCACCGACATCCCGCACGCGGCGGGACACTCGGCGCACGTCGACGCCACGTACGTCGCGTCGCCCGGAATGACAGAGTCCTCCGGCGGCACCAGGTAGGGTATCAGCTTCTCGGTGTTGCGGTCGAGATTGCACCCGGCCAGGACACCCGTCCCGGAAGCAACGCCGATCATTTTCAGAAAATCTCTTCTATCCATCCTTGTCCTCGGTGAACAGCCCCGCGGTTACTTGTGACAAATCAGACAGTCCGTCGGCGCCTCGTTGGCACGGTGGCAAGACACGCACCACCCCATTTTCAACGAGCTGACGGCGCGGACCTTTTCCATTACCTTGACTTCCCCGTGACACGCCTCGCACGCGATACCCGGTTCGCCGGCATCGAAGTTCGGATTGTTGACCTTGGCCTCTTCGGCGTTGACGTGACGTTCGTGCGAGAAATACACGTAGTCTCGAATCCGGATCCGGTGGACGCGATTCCAGGGAATCGGCTTTTTTTCGTTCCAGTATTTGTGGATCTTCTGAACTTCTTCGCTGTCGGTCTTGACGTTGATATGGCACTCCATGCACCTCTGTACCGAAGGGACACCCGCGTAGTAGGACTTGTTCGCCATATCGTGGCAGAAGGTGCACTCGAGGTTGAGCTTGCCGGCGTGTATCTGGTGGCTGTAATCGATGGGCTGGTCGGGGGCCTTGCGCTGCGTATTCCACCGGAATCCCATCAGGAGCAACAGCACCATAAAGAGGACGAAATACCCGAATATTCCCGTGATCAAGATTCGTCTCAACAAAGCGAACTCCTGTCTATTCTTTCGATCCGTCGTCGACGCCAGGGGCCTGCTGGAGTTCCTCCAGCTGCTCGAGCACGTAAGTAGCGACCGCCTCGACGTCGGTGTCCGACAGCCCCAGAGACGGCATCGGCGGATAATCGTCGCGGATCTTCCACGGGTTCTTGATGTATTTCCTGAGCGTCGCGACGTCATCCTTGTATTTCGGCAGCGTTTCCTGCAACGGCGGGCCCACGAGCTTCGAATCGAAACGGTGACACGCCATGCACTGGGTGGTGTAAATCTCCTCACCGCGCCCGGCGCCGTGCGTGCCGGCGGCCAGCGCCTCGAGTTCGGCCTGGCGCTCGTTATTGATCCGCTTCGCTTCCAGGACCAGCCCTGTCTTGTGCTCGGCGTTGGCGTTACTCATCGCCCTCTGGTCCACCACCGACACCAGTACGAACGCCGCCAGCAAAACGACGAAAGCGGCGCTCGCGAACCGGGTCGCCCTGGCCCTGATGTTGGAAAACAACATCAGCGCGCTGACGAGCACGAGGAACACCACTCCGACGGCCATCAGGTAGACCGCGTTGTCGAACGCGACGTCGGCCGTCGTGAATATGTAGAAGGTGTAGAATACCGGCACCGCCAGTGAAAAAGCGAATGCCATACCGGCGCCAAAGTTGCGGACGAGCCCGTCGTAGGCGCCTTCGGCGTCGACCCGCGTGCCCGGCCACTTGTAGAAGAAGAAGAGGATGGCGGCGCCGCTCAGCGCGAATGACGCGTGCATGAAGAACAGAAATTTCCAGATCGCGTTCCAGTTGAGCAGCATGTTGCCGAGATTGACGACCCTGAACCACTTTTCGGGGTCCTGCAGCCGGCAGAGGATCGCCATCAAAATAAAATAGGCCGCCAGGAGGAGGGATATCCCGATCGACCCCATCCCCAGGTGCGCCCGGATGTTGTTCCGGCGCGATGCGAACGACCGTCGATACATCGAGAGCGCCGCGAATCCGAGAACGACCGGCACCAGCATCCAGGGAATGTAACGCAACGGCGTCGCGTCGGCGCCCACGAACCACTGGAGATACGTGAGACTGATAACAAAGATGGGAAGTATGCCGAGGACGAGAATAGCGACCTTGCTGCCGAGGAATACGTTGAGAAGGTCACCCGCGAACCGCTCGTAGCGTGGATTCGGGTGATCGCTGTCGGCGAGCGTGAACCACATCGCCGCCCCGACGCCACCGATCACCATGCCGATATACGGCAGGTGAATCGAATAGGTCATGACCGTGATGAGCTGCAACAGATCCAGGTAGTGTTCCGTCGGCGGAATAATGTGTTGACTGAAAAACCCCATGGTATCCTTTCGAGCCGTCAGCCTTGCAGGCCGCTGATCGACAACAACGAAATCACCATCAGCGCATACACGTTGATCTCGTTGAAAGCGAGGCGTGCGCCTCCGGTGCGCAGCATCGCCACCGCGTGCCAACCGAGCCATACGGACGCCGCCACGAAGCCCGCGTAGACCCACCCCGAACCGGCGATACCGAACAGCGGAAACACGAGACTGGCGACCGCCGTCGCCAGCATCCACACAAACGTCACCCGCGAGAGTTGTTTGCGCGTAAAAACCGATGTGAGCGTCGGGAGCCCCGCGCGCCGGTAGTCGTCACCGGTCCGCATCAGCAGCAGCCAGAAATGAGGTATCTGCCAGATAAAAAAGAAAAAAGCCACCGCGAAGATCTTCGGATCCAGGAGTTCCCCGCCTCCACAAACCCAGCCGATCACCGGTGGAAGGGCACCGACCACTCCACCGGGCACGGCGGCGAACGCCGTAACCCGTTTCAGCGGAGTGTACACCCCGTTGTACCAGAAAATAGTCAAAATGCCCAGAAAGATTGCCGTCCACTGAGGATAAAGTGCCAGGGAGCCGAGAAAAATCATCGCGCTCGACGCCACGAGGACGTAGGCGGGCGACACGCGCCCCGAGGGGAGCGGGCGGTTCCGCGTACGAACCATGAAACCGTCCAGGTCTCGCTCCTGCCACTGATTGAGCGCCGACGCCCCGCAGGCGAGGAGAAACACCCCGGCGGCGGCCTTCACGAGCCCGGGCTCGAAGCGGCCGGCGGCGAGCAGATAACCCGCCACAACCGTCAGCACGGACAGGGACGCGATGCGCACCTTGCCGAGTTCGATGAGTATGCCGGGGTGGCGGCGCATGATCGGTGTCTGATTATTCGAGAGATTTGATGTAGGCGATGAGCGCCTTGATTTCGTCGTCGTTGACGATGCCGGCCTGGAGCGGCATCAGGGGCTGATAGCCCTTGACGATGTCGGCGTTGGGCTCGACGATCGACCGGTACAGATAGTCGTCGTCGACGACGATCTGCCTCTCGGCGCCACCCGTGACGACGGTTTCAGATAGTCCGTAAATGCCCCTGAAGCTCGGTCCCACGAGACGCGTCCTGTCGGTGCTGTGGCACGCCACACACCCCTTGGTCGTGGCCAGGCGCTGGCCCAGGGCCACGAGGGCTTCCCCCTCCCCGCCGGCTTCCAGGGCGGCCTTCATCTCGGCCACTTCGGCCCCTTCTTCGACCAGCCAGGCGTCGAAATCAGCCTCGGGAAGCACCCTGACCTTCGAGAGCATCGCCGAATGCTGCAGGCCGCAGTACTCGGCG
>CBDVDJ010000329.1:0-4361 GCA_965372695.1 uncultured bacterium | reverse complement strand
TGAAAGCTCAGAATCAGGCCGGTTACGAACACCACCACGACACCCGGAGTCGTCAGATAGACGTCCGCCGCCAGGACGCCGCGCGCGGCGAAACGGAGATTTGCCGGCTCACCCGACCGCCGCGCCATCGACATCCACACCGCCGTCACCACGATGTTCCCCGTGAAAACGATCGCCCCGACGACGTGCATCAAGAGATTCCAGCGGTGGCCGTAGGGTAGCGACAGTACGGCTGCGACGGCGACCATGATGAGAATCGTTTTCCACCCCGTACGCATTCAGACTCCTTTACAAAGCGTTGTTGGCCACGTCTTCCAGCGCCCGGTCATAATCCGGCGCCATATTGTGCCAGTCGAAGCGCGCGATCGCGTCGCGATACCCGCCGCCCGACGGCTTCGGGTCGAGCAGCAGCGCCCGCAACCGGTCGAGAAATTCGTTGTAATTCGTATAAAAAGCTTCTGACTCCGTCTTATCGGGCAGGAGCTCGGGAAATGCCAGCCGCCGGGGGAGTAGCGGACGGCAGCCGCAATATATCGCCTCCGCCACCCCGGCGCCGAAAAAGTCCTGGTGAGACGTCACCGGGAGCACGTCGGCACTGTGCAGCCAGCGGGCGTAAGTTTCAAAGTCATCCGCATAACCGAACTGAACAACCCTGTCGCCAAGCCGGTCCCGTGCTTTAAGGAAAACAACAGGAACCTGGCTGAAATTCTCACCCAGCACGGCCAGCCGGAACGGCACTTCGTCGTCGGCCAGCGTCCGCAATGCCTTGAAAAACTCGTCGGGGTTCTTGTCGTACTCCCAGCGGTGGTTCCAGACGACCAGCGGGCCGCCGACTTCGCCGGTCAGAGCACCAGCTTCGTTGATCGAAGCCCCAGCTGCGCCGGCATACTCGTCAAGGCGGCGCAGGTCCATCCCCAGCGGGAGCACCGAACTCTTGTCACGCAGTGCATCGATGGAGCCGGCTTCGTTGTGGTCGGGAAAATGCTTGAGCAGCCTGACCGCCTCGTCATAAAACGATTCCATGTGGTACCGCGAATTAAAAAATACCCAATCGGCCGCCATCGCCGACGCGTAATTGATAAACCCGTAGTGCTTGTCGCGGTTACGCACCACGTCGCGGTCGGTCGGTGACCAGGGATACGTCAGCTGGTTTTCGTGAAAATAAATCGCCGTCGGTATGTTCGCGGTCTTCCTGCGGGTGAGCGCCAGAAATGTCGTCAGGTCCAGCATGTCGGTGGCCAGGATCATATCCGGCGTCGAACCGGATTCCAGGAAGCGCCTGGCGAGCGTGACCGCTCCCCCGTGCATCCGCCATTTCCAGTTGGCCCCCGACAGCTTGAGGACCTCGACGCTGTGCCCGCTGCTCGCCTGGTAGCCCGAGGCCCACTGCCGGTGCGAACCCGTGAAATAGGGTTCAATCAAGAGTATGTTCATGCTTTACGATTCCGTTGGAAGGGCCGGATTACTTCCCCATGATATACGACTCGAGTTGAGAAATGATAAACTCCTGATCCGATATCACGGACTTTACCACATCACCGATCGAGACGATACCCGCCAGTTCGTCGTTCTCCATCACGGGAAGGTGGCGCACGATCTTGTCCGTCATCAACGCCATGCATTCCTCTATCCGGTGTTCCGGGGACACGTAGCAGACCTTCGAGGTCATGATATCTCGAACCAGGGTGTCGCGCGAAGACTTGCCCTTGAGGATCACCTTGCGCGCATAGTCCCTCTCCGAGACCATACCGCAGATACTTCCATCTTCAACGGCGACCAGGGCGCCAATTTCCTTGGCCGCCATGAGGGTCAACGCGTCGAACACCGTTTTGTCCGGATCGATCGTCCAGACCTGATTACCCTTTTCCTGCAGAATTTCACGCACTGTGGTCATGCGTACCTCCATCGTAGTCGCTGTGGCCAGATCTATTCACTAAGACCAACTTAACGACGCCAAAGGTGTCACGTCAATCATTTATCTGATAATTAATCATTTCACTTGGAGTTGGCAAAAACAGACAAGATACTCAGGATGGTTCGGACTTCGATTCCGTGGAAACGAACGACCGGAACTGGCGGCTCGACGATAACACCACGGAAATCACGACCAGGCAAGCGCCGCACACCACGAATATCAACTGCACGTTGTGATCGAGCAGGTCCGCGACCACTCCCGTCAGCCCCATCGAGATCGGCGCCAGGCCACCCACCAGCGTGTGGAGCAAACCGAACATCCTGCCCCTCATCTCGTCGGGTGTGTCGAGTTGAATGAGCGTGATCGTGGCCACGTTGAATACCCCGCCGAACAGGCCCGCCAGCGACACGAGGGCGAGACTCGTCCACGTGTGCTCGCTGATCCCCAGGGCGGCGAGGCTGGCCGAAAGCGCCACGAGACAGCCGATCAGCATCTTCCCGCGGGTGCGGCCCGACACCCGGAGGGATCCGTAGATCACGTAGCCCACAAGACTCCCTCCGCCGTATCCCGCGAGGATGTAGCCGTACCAGTCGGGCGTTACGCCGAGTACGTCCTCCACGTAAAACGGAAACAGCACCATGTACGGCATCGCGAAGAAATTCATTCCCGCGGAAGCGAGAAAGAGATTTCGCATGCCGGTCCTCGCCCAGACGGACTTCAGGCCGTCGCGGGTCTCATCGATGAAGCGCCGGGACTCCTCGCGCCACGACGGCTTGCGTTCGGGAATCACCTGCGGAATCGTGATGAACGCTTCGCTGATCGCCGAGTATATGAACGTGATACCGTCGATCAGGAACAGCACCGGCGCGCCCAGGATCCTGAACAGGACACCGCCGATCCCCTGCCCGATCAGCGTGGCAATATGGTGGGTGCCTTCGTTGATCGAATTCGCCGCCGGCACCTGCTCGGTCGTGACCAGCGCAGGGATCGCCGCCGTGATGGCCGGGTGGAAGAACGCGCTCACCACACCCGAAACCACCGAAACCACGGTGAGCCATACCACAATCAGTCCCGTCGCGTCCGGCATGGCGAACATGACCGCGGCGAGCGACAGCACCGACACGCCGAATATCAGGTCGCTGATCACGATGATCTTCTTACGGGAATGCAGGTCGGCGAACGTACCCCCGAACGGCCCCAGCAGGACCATCGGCAGCATGCTGAGCATCATGAGGGTCCCCATGAGCGTCGCCGAGCCGGTCGCGTGCTTCAGCCAGAACATCATGGCGATCATGTACGCCTGGCTGCCGAGCCGGCTCACGAACTGCCCTTGCCACAGCAGGAAGAAGTTCTTGTTCATCAGGCGGGTGGATGCGGTCATGGCGTTATGATATTAATTGCATCATACGAGAATTGGCCAGCGTGAATGTGACGGTTTCGACAGGATCGGCCATCGCAAAAGTGATGGTCCAGGGAAGACCGGCCATCGTAAAAGTGACGATCCAGGGAGGATCGGCCATCGTAAAAGTGATGGTCCAGGGAGGACCGGGTGGCGCGAATCTCGCTTCCGGCATACGGGCCGTAAATGCGATACGCAGTCCGACAGGAAACACCAGACTCTTTGATATAAAACTTTTGCATGTGCGCCTGGCCGTAAGTCCTTTCGGCTTCGAGCCTGTTGTGTGCGGCACAGAGGAGTTTGAGATTCTTGATAGAGTGACTCCCTCCACGCCCGTAAGGCGTGCCGTCGTGGTGGACCTCCAGGTCCCACGTCGAAGCGCATCTCTTGCCGGTCGATCCCACGAACGTACACCGTCCGCCGTCACGCTCGAACACCTCATCTCTCACTGCTGCCGAAATATGCCGTGACTTTTCGCGGTCCCGGACCGCCGGCTTCTTCTTCTCGCGCCGGCCGGCCCGCTTCACAGGGTCGTGCCGCTCCAGCCATTGTGATGCGAGTTCATTGAACAATTTGCTGTAATCCAGCCCCCTCGGGTATTTTCCCGACAGGAGCACCTTGCACCGCTCCAGATCCTGCATCACGCCGTCGTCGATCATGCACCGGATCTCGTGCATCCGAACCCGTCGGCGAACGACCGTATCCTCGAGCGCCGGTGTCGACATCTCGTCAGTGACAGATTTCTTACCGCCGCCGCGGCGGTAAATATCCTTGCACTGCGGTCCAATCTCCGGGGGACTGTCAAAGGCACCTGGAGATCGACCGGATGCGGGCAGTTTGACAAGCTGTTCGACCACGACCGGCTTGACCCTGTCCCTGATCTTCTCCTGCGGGTGATACACCGCAACAATCGCTTCGACTTGTCGTTTTGACTTGTTACTGATTCTATCGAGAAGCGCCGGAGTGACGATCTTGCGTATCAAAGAGATCGTGCTCAGTGTCACGAGTCGCTTTGACAGGTATTACAGCACCTCCCGGCACCGGGCC
>CBDVDJ010000328.1:0-4363 GCA_965372695.1 uncultured bacterium | reverse complement strand
CGACACCGCTGAGGATGAAGAATGCGTCCTTGCAGTGGGAGTTCGGGTCTTGAAAAGGCTCGCCGTTTCTGTCTGGTATCGTGTATCTCTCCACCAGATGCCAGACCTGAAGAAGGATCTCCTTGCCAGCAATCCCCTCTATCGTCGTGGTGGTTTTCGTTTCGGTGGCCTCCGACACGGTTTTGCTACTCTCGGACGATTGCGTATAGCTACCCGAGAGAGACCCCGCAATCGACTTGAGCTTCGATGCCTTGCTCAACGAACCTTCTCCAGATACCGCCAGTGCGAAACTCGTGGTCCGAGTCTCCGTCGTCTCGACACCTCGAGTGTAGGTTGCCGAAAATGTCTTGCTGCTGATCGCCTCGTCAATAATCCAGAAAAGCGGACCGCTGCCCACTCCCGTGTCGGTGATGGAACTCGCGACCCAGAATCGCTCGCGCTTGAGATACGGCCGCTCGACGATCGGAGCAATGGAAAATTCGCCTGGGGCGCAATAACGCCAGAGATACATCACCATGACAGCCACGGCGAACTCGTGGGCGGTTCGATTGATGTCACCTTGGGGACGCCATTCTTTGTCTGACCCCGGATAGGCCAGTACTGAGTATCGATCAACGGTCAACTGTAGTATACTGATTTCTCGTGGTTTCTTGTCACACACACTGGAAAACCCGGGGAGGAAGGGACGATAGCGAGTTGAAAGAGGTGCTGGTGCTGGGAGCGGGCTACAGCGCTCCGTACTTGATTTACAAACTGCTCGAAATGAGCGAAGAGCTTGATTTGTTCGTGACAGTCGGTGACATCGACGAAGAGCTCGCGCGCAAGCGTGTTGGCAATCATCCGCGAGGTGAGGCGATTCGGTTCGATGTGAACGACTCGGCGCAACGGGCATCGCAGATCGGGCGGGCCAATGTCGTTGTCAACCTTCTGTCGCCTGTTTATCAGGGGGTGATCGCGGCTACCTGTGTGCGCCTCGGCAGCCCGATGATCTCGGTGTCGTATCAGGACCAGGCGCTGCTGGATCTGGCGACCGACGCGCAGCGACAGGGCGTGCTCTTGCTCTGCGAACTGGGCCTGGATCCAGGTATCGACCACATGGCGGCGATGCGGCTGATTTCGGATATCCGCAAATCAGGCGGGAAAATCACGAGCTACGTGTCCTACGGAAGCGGTTTGCCCGCTCCGGAAGGGAATCACAATCCGCTTCGCTATGCGGTCACGTGGAATCCGCGCAATGTCGTCATGTCGGGCAAAGGCGGCACCCAGCACATGGAGAACGGCCAGATCAAAATGCTGGCGCATCACCATGTGTTCGATCATACCTGGTCGACGGATGTGGACGGTGTCGGGACTCTCGAGGCGTACCCGAACAGCGACTCGTTACGTTACATACACGAGTTTGGCCTGGAGGATGTCCACACCATGATTCGCGGTACGCTCCGGTATCCCGGCTGGAGCGAGACATGGTCTCAGATCGTGGGGCTGGGTTTGCCGAATGAGTTACTGCGCATTCCGGATCTGGAGCACCGGACTTATCGCGAGGTGATCGAGATGTTCCTGCCGCCGAATGTCGCGGGGGCGTCGACGGAGAAGCGCGTCGCCAGCTTCTTGAGGATCAGTCCGACGGGTCGCATCATGGACAATCTGCGGTGGCTCGGTTTGTTTTCCGATGAGCCGACCGGTTGCATGGGGGGCACATCCGCCGCCATGATGGTCAAATTGTTGAGTGAGAAACTCCGTCTCGAAGAGGGACAGCGGGATATGGTTGTGCTCGTGCACGAGCTCGATGTCGAGTATCCCGACGGGCGGAAAGAACGGGTGCTGGCGACGCTTGTCGAACGAGGCGATCCCGGTGGCTTCACCGCTATGGCAAAGACGGTCGGTTTGCCGGCGGCACTGGCCGTCAAGCTGCTCTTGACCGGTGAAGTGGCGCTTACGGGATTTCACATTCCCACGCACCCGTCGGTGTACGTGCCGATAATGAACGAAATCGAAAAAGAGGGCATTGTCTTCCGCGAGCGGCATGAAACAATCAACGTGGAGTGACGCATAGTATGAGCCCGATGACGCTGGGAGTCGTTACCTCCCACAAAGAGAACGAAAAACGGATACCGATTCATCCGCGGCACTTCGATCAGATTCCGGCTTCGCTGCGCAAATCGATTCTTTGGGAGAAGGGGTGTGGTGCGCCACTCAATCTCGACGATGCCGAGTTGGAAGACGTCTTCGGCGGCGTGCGATCGCGCGGTGAGGTGTTTGCGGAAGCGGACATCATTCTGCTGCCGAAACCTCTTGCCGAGGACTTGCAGCAGATGCGCCACGGGACCGTGCTGTGGGGATGGCCGCACTGCGTGCAGCAGCCGGAAATTACCCAGGCCGCGATCGATCGCAAGCTGACACTCATTGCATGGGAGGCCATGTTCCTCTGGAAGAACGAGGTGCGCGACATGCACCTCTTCTACCGGAACAACGAGATGGCAGGCTACTGCGGTGTGCTGCATGCGCTCGACCTCGTGGGTACCGATGGATTGTACGGGCCGAAGCTGAAGGCCGTCGTGTTGAGTCATGGGTCCGTCAGTCGTGGTGCGATCTATGCGCTGCAGGGG
Source organism: uncultured bacterium (assembly GCA_965372695.1). Classification (GTDB taxonomy): domain Bacteria; phylum Krumholzibacteriota; class Krumholzibacteriia; order WVZY01; family JAKEHA01; genus CBDUWU01. The sequence continues at coordinate 1,757 of CBDVDJ010000328.1, read as the reverse complement.
CGGGGTGTCAGCGACATCGACGTGTACACGCAGCGACCGCCCTACGCGACGCATGACCAGGTTACCGGGTGTCGCTATGGGCAGATGATCCCGGATAAAGACGGGCGGAACATCATCGTTGTAGACGAGGATGGCGTCCGGCGCGAACTGAGACACGTGCTGGCCGAGGCAGATCTGATCGTCAACGGGATCCTCCAGGATACGGATCGCCCGCTGATGTTTGTCGAAGAAGACGATGTGCCCAATCTCAGGCCACATTCGCTCATCATTGATGTGAGCTGTGACGATCGCATGGGATTCCCGTTTGCGCGGCCGACTACCTTCGAGGAGCCGATGTTTCGCGTGGGAGCGGTTCAGTATTATGCGGTGGATCACACGCCCAGTTTCCTGTGGCAGAGCGCGTCGTGGGAGATATCCCGGGTTGTGGTTGCGTTCCTGGAAACGGTGATGGGGGGAGGCAAACTCTGGGACCAGGATGAGTCGATCCGCCGGGCCATCGAGATACGCGACGGGGTGATTCAGAACGAGAAGATCTTCAGCTTCCAGGGACGGGAATCAACCTATCCTCACGCGGTACGGGGTTGAAGCGACACACCCACTTGATCATTGCTGCTGGAAATCTTTCTTTGCTTCCCTCCGTCGATCAATCGAGTCGGAGGGAGCGATGAGTTCGATCTCGGCCTGGACCGTCCAGCCGTTCACGCCGGTGAGCACGAGCGTGCGAGTGGGGAACCATGTGGCCTCATCCGGGCGCTGGTTGACCAGAGCATCACTCGACAGAGCGGTCGCGGTTTCGTCGACGAGCAGGATGTTGATGTCGAGGACGCCCACTCCCGGCAGGACGTCGCGGTTACTCGTGCTCTTGAATTCGTATTGATCTTTCACGATGCTTGTCTTTTTGTCGTTGGTCAGCTTTATCGTTATGTTTGTGGACGCCGTATTGCTCGTAAACAGCAGGCGGCCCGCGGTGACAACACCCATGGACTGAGACCCCAGGAAACGGTACCGGCCGACGCCGGGTTGTGGATGCTCGTCGGGTACGGTTTCGTCGTAAGTAAAGAGGCCGGCGACGGGGTCGCCGACGCCGACGTTATTCTGGAGATCGCCGTTGGGGTCGGTCACCGCCGTCACCACGCCGTCGAACTCGATGGTGATCAATTCGGAGGCCGGCACGGCAGCCATCAGCAGCATGTCGGACGGTGGTGAGAAGTACGGGGTCCGGGGATCGTCACTACAGCCCGACGTCCACAAGAGAACGCAGAGGGCCACAACCGATGGGAGAGGTCGAATAAGAAATAATAGAAGACAACGAGAAAGCATTTTCCTTCACCCCATATTTACTACCAAACCAGAGCGCAAGCGCGATGCCAGGGGCCCTACCACTCCGTGCCGGCACCGGTGAAGTTTACAAATCCGTCGGACGTAATCAGTTGTGAAACAACAGGTTATTATGACTGGTCCGGCGTGTTACGACGATATTCCGCCCGATACGCCGCAAAACCCGCGTGGCGAGGGAGCCACCGCGATCAAACATCGGGGAGTTATCAACATTCGTCGCGACGATCGCCCTTTGTTCTCTGCGCTTCATTATGTGACACGGGCAGTTAACGGCAAGTGGCCACCGGAAGCCAGGTTGGTGGAAATCACGCAATGGATTCTCTGGCCGGCTGCGGCCCTCGTCTATCGTCAACATATATGATCGGCCGATGTGTTACGATTGGTCGATCGCCCGGCCGCCGGTTGGGGAGAGGCGCTGG
>CBDVDJ010000327.1:0-4363 GCA_965372695.1 uncultured bacterium | reverse complement strand
GGACGCTATCGTGCTCTTTCCTTCTCCCCGGTTCGAACTCGTGATCATGAACGACTTGGGCGCGATACCGTCGAGCGGCGTACGGGCGTTGTGGTAAAGGCGGCGCAACTCCGTCGCAATGGGCGATTCGCTCTCGTAGTAACTGTATATTGTCCTGTCTCTCTCGCCGTCCATCTAGTTGGTCCCTCCCGTTGTCTGGCGCGGCGAGCTGATACGAAACGTGGCCATGGTTTCTTTCGTCGATTTTCCGTAGAAATAGAACGCGAACACCGAAACCGTCGTGAGAACAATCGCCGTCGTTACCCAGATGACCACACGTCTCGTACGTTTTTCTCCACGCCAGCCCGCCCCCATTTCCTCGATCTTCGGCACCGTGCCCAGAACCCGCAGTTCGAGGCGTTTTTCCACCTCTTCGACCGACTTGAAGGAAGTATCGGTGAACTCGCTGAACAAAAACCCCCCGAAGCCCAGCGTGAGTCCGAACATTATCGCCAGCGCGATTATCTTGAGCTTGTTGGGCTTGACCGGAGCGAGTGGATACGTTGCCGGCTCGACGACGGTAATATTCGTCGCGAGGTCGGTGTTCTGCGCAGCTTCTGTGATCGCGGTCGACGATTTGGCCTGGAGGAACTGCTCGTAGAGCATGCGGTCCTGTTCGACCTCGGCCTTGAGGCGCAGCAGTTCCGTGTTGAGTTGCGGAGCGAGATCCACGTAGCGGCGGAATGTGGAGATATAACCGCTGAGCTTGGCCAGCTTCTGGCGGTGCGTCGCCTGCTGAATGACCTGGTAGACGTATTCGTCGATGAGCGGTCGGTAATCGCGGTTGATGTCCGGGTACTGATCCCGGATCATGTCGCGGATGCGGTTGAGGAGGTCTTGCTGGATCTCGGCGATGTCCTGCTCCCTCGTCAGTCCCGCCGCCGACGTCCCCCCCCCGCCCCCGAGTTCGAGCAATAATTCCGAATTGACGTTGGCGAGCAGGTCGTCGCGCAGGTTTCTTACCGAGCGGTCCCGCAGAATACGCGCCGAGTCCGGAACGCTGCCGATATGCGACTCCAGCCGGGACTCGAGGTTTTCCACGACGTGGTCCAGGTCGGCCAGCTCCACCTCGAGCTGTCGCTTCAACGACCGCGCGATGCCGATATTCGCCTCGGTCACGGGATTCGATTCGACGATTGTTTTCGATATCCGCTGCTGAAACTCCTCCAGCTCGGTTGTCGACCGGTTGAGACGTTCCCGGTAGACGGCGAGCTGTTCGTCGCTGAAGTCGCTGAGCTGCTGGATGCCTCTGGTCTGCAGCTTCTGTTGCTCTTCTATATAAAGCCTGCTGACGGCGTCGGCGATAATTTGACACGCCTCGGGGTTTGCGTCGAGGTAGGATATCTCGAAGAGCCCCGGGCCGGCCTGATCGACCTTGATCCGGCTGCGGAGCATCGAGCGCAGCCGCCTGAAAACGAGTTCCTCCAGCGACACGTCGGGAAACTTGCTCGTCTGCGCGATCCCGGCCTGGAGGATGACGGCGGGGTCCCTGTCGAATCCGAGCATCCGGGCCAGTTGGTCGAGAAAACCGCTGCCCGTGAGATCCGATTCCACCCGGGCGCGCATCTCGGTGTCGTGCATCCGCTGGCGGCCCGTTTGTACCAGGCGCTCGAAGTCGCGGTTCATCAGGTCCGGGTTTTCGATGCGAAGTACGACACTCGCCTGGTAAACCGGCGGCAGAAACCGCGCTCCTGTCCAGGCGACCGCGACGGCGAATACGAGCGGCATCAGAACGATGAACTTCTTCCGCCACAGGATGCGGACGTACTCGGTCACATCGAACTTGAATGCCTGGTCCTGGTTGTCGCCCTGAAGTTTGCGCATGTCTACCGGCTAGTTGTTATCTCGATTGAGGCGATCGTTGATGGTTATTGTCAACGCCATTACCGTCAACGTCGTCGTCAAAAGCGTCAGCACGAGGGTAAGATCCGCCTCGGCCATCTGTTTGCCGCGGCTTTTTTGCGGCACGTATACCGTATCGCCCGGTTTGAGCTTCGGGTTGGCAAACGGATCGCCGTAGTTGAGAAAGCGGCCGAAATCGATCGTGATCGTCGAGATCGAACCGTCGGGGTTAGGACGAACGATGTTGACCTTCGCCAGCTCGGCGATGCGCGCCGGCCCACCGGCCTGCAGGATCGCGGTTATGAGGTCCTGCCGCGACTGCAGTTTGTAGATCCCCGGCGCGACGACCGATCCAAAGACGTTGACGCCGAAACTGCCCGTGTACACCTCGGCGAGGGTGGGAACGATGACGGTGTCGCCCGCCTCGAGTTCCGGCAGCTGCCCCACCGCACCCGCTTCCAGCGCGGTCTGAACGTTGTACACAGCGCTCTGTCCGCCCTTGCTGCGGTCCTTGACCACCCGGACGTTGTCGAGCGAAGCCGTCGGAGTCGCCCCGCCGGCTTCTCGTATCGCCTCCCACAGGTTCGGCGACTTGGTAAAATTGTACTTGCCCGGGTTGCCGACCTGGCCGGTGATATAAATAACCTGGCTGACCGCTTCGCGAATCGTGATTTCGATTTTGGTTATACTCGGGTAGTAGTCTTTGATAGCCACCATGAGCTTCTTCTCGATCTCGTCCACCGTGAGTCCCGCGACGGGGATATCGCCGATAAGCGGCAGATTGACGACACCGCCTTCCTCGATGACAAGTTCACGGTTGAGGTCGGGACGCGCCGGTACGGAAAGGAAGATCCGGTCACCCACCCCTACGCGATAGTCGGAACTCGAAAATGCCTGTTGCGCGAATGCCGGCACGTCGAGAACTGCAAGCAGGAACATCCAGCACAATATCGAGGCGATAACACGGCGTCCGGTCGTCATCACAAGATCCTTCCGGCCAACGAAAACGTCCTTTCCCAAAAACAGATTTAGCGTCCAATACGTGCGTCTGCTAAAGCGATTCCCGTCCTTCGCCCTTGTACCACGCGACGGTTGTTTCGAGACCCTCCTCGAATCCGATTCCCGGCTCGAACCCGAGCTCACGCTTTACGGCGCCGATGTCTGCCTGCGAGTGCTTGACGTCTCCCGTCCTGGCGGGAGCGTACTTGACTTCGAGAGCCGACCCGACCAGCGCCTGGAGGCGTCCATACAGGTGGTTCAGGTCGAAGCGGTCCCCGCACGCGACATTATACACCTTTGCCCCTTCCGTGTTCGCTTCGCAGGCCAGAATGTTGGCCTCGACCACATTGCGGATGAAGGTGAAATCGCGCGACTGCTTTCCGTCGCCGTAGATCGTCGGCGGCTTCCCGTCGAGGAGTTGCCGGACGAATATGGGTACAACGGCCGCGTACTGCGATCCCGGGTCCTGTCTCGGTCCGAATACATTGAAATAGCGGAGCGAGACGGTGGGCATGCCGTGAATCTCGCTGAATACCTTGCAGTACCACTCACCACAGAGCTTGGTGACGGCGTAGGGCGACTTTGGATTGGTATCCATGTCCTCGACCTTGGGGAGCACCTCGCTGTCGCCGTAGACCGACGACGACGACGCGTACACGAACCGCTTCACCGAGTGCTTGACCGCGGCATCGAGCAGGTTGAGCGTCCCCTGGATATTGACCTCGCTGCTCTCGACCGGGTTGTCGATGCTCCTCGGAACCGACGCGAGGGCGGCCTGGTGCACGACGAAATCGACGCCGCCGACGGCCCGGTCGACGGCCGTCGCGTCGCGGATATCGCCTCGAATCAACTCGACGCCGCCGGCGAAATGCCGCACGTTTTCTTCACGCCCGGTGGAGAAATTGTCGAGAACCCTGACCGTGTCGCCGCGCTCCGACAGAGCGTCTACAATGTTCGAACCAATAAAGCCGGCGCCGCCGGTCACGAGGAACGTTGCCATGCATGCCTCCAGTCAAACCGCTTTTTCGTTTGTTGCTGATTCGCTCCAGACCAATTCCCGGTGGCCCCGCGGGCCCTACAGCTTGACGACCTTGTCCGAGTTAAAGCCCTTGAGGACGTTGCGGGTGTCGACCACCACCGGCACGTGTTCGAGCACGGCGCCGTAGTCGGTCCCTTTGTGTCCCGTAATAACCGCCGCGCAGTCGCACGCGGACAGCGCCTCGGCGGTGAGTTCAATGTGTTCCAGGCCGGTCAGTTCGGGCTGATGGCCGTCCACCAGCGGGTCGTGGTACACGACCTCGGCGCCTTTGCGCTGGAGCAGTTCGATGATGTCGAGCGCCGGTGACTCGCGAATGTCGTCAATATCCGATTTGTAGGAGACGCCGAGGATGAGAATCCTCGACCCGTTGATGCTCTTCTTCACCCGGTTGAGCGCTTCGGTCACCTTTTCCACGACGTACCCGGGCATAGACCCGTTGACCTG
>CBDVDJ010000326.1:0-4393 GCA_965372695.1 uncultured bacterium | reverse complement strand
AGGGGCTCGATCAGATCGATCGGGAGCGGAAATATGATCGTCGAGTTCTTTTCGGTCGCCACCTCGGTGAGTGTCTGCAGGTATCGCAGCTGGAGCGTCGTGGAATTCTCGCTCATTACGATGGCTGCGTCGCGCAGGCGTTCGGACGCCTGGTACTCGCCCTCGGCGTGGATCACCTTGGCGCGGCGCTCCCGCTCGGCTTCGGCCTGGCGTGCGATCGCCCTCTGCATCTCCGTAGGGAGGTCGACGTGCTTGACTTCGACGAGAGAGACTTTGATCCCCCACGAATCGGTCTGCTCGTCGATGATTTTCTGGAGCTTGTGATTGATCGTTTCACGTTCGGTAAGGAGCCCGTCGAGGTCCGCCTGGCCGAGCACCGAACGCAACGTTGTCTGTGCGAGCTGCGTGGTGGCGTAGAGGTAGTCCTCGACCTCGACGATCGCCTTGTCGGGAGCCATGACGCGGAAGTAGACCACGGCGTTCACCTTGATGGAGACGTTGTCGCGGGTGATGACATCCTGCGGGGCGACGTCCATCGCCACGACGCGCAGGCTCACCTTGACCATGCGGTCGATGAGCGGGATGAGGATGATGAGTCCGGGGCCCTTGACAGCGATCAGGCGGCCCAGGCGGAAGACGACGGCGCGCTCGTATTCGCGCAGCACGCGAACTGCGCTGGCGAGGAGCATTACGACGATGACAATAAGACTGATCAGGGATACAGGCATTTCAGGATACCTCCTTGTGGCCGGCCGTGCGCACCTTGAGCATCATTCCCTCGACGGAAACGACTTCGACATCGGCGCCTTCGGCGATCGGCTCGTCACTGTATGCATTCCAGAATTCACCGTGTACGAACACGGACCCTTTTTCGTGTACGACTGATTTGGCCACGCCGACTTCGCCCGTGAGCCCGGCATTCCCGGTGCTGACCTTGCGCCTCTGGGCGCGCAGACCCAGGCCGACGGCGAAGGCAAAGAACGCGGCTGTAAAAATAACCGCCGGTATGATGACCTTCAGCGAGACCTTCATGAACGGAAGCGGAGAGTCGATCAACATGATTGAACCGATGAGCATTGACACCACTCCTCCGACGGTCAGCAGACCGGCCGACGTGATTTGTGTTTCGAGCATGAACAGGACCACCGCGATCGCGATGAGTGCGAGTCCCACGTAATTGACGGGGAGTATCTGCAGGGCGAATGTGGCCAGGAGGAGGGATATTACGCCGATGACGCCGGGGAAGATGGCTCCGGGGTTCTGGAGTTCGAAGATGATGCCGAACACGCCGAGCAGCATGAGGAGATAGGCGATGTTCGGGTCGGAGATCTTCGCGAGGAAGCGCTCGCGCCACGACGGAGTGATTTCCACGACGGGTGCCCCCGAAGTGGCAAGCGTCACCTTGCCGTCCGGCAGTTCGACCTCGCGGCCGTCGATTTTTTCGAGGAGTTCGGCAAGGTCGACGGCGACGAAGTCGATCACTCCTTCCTCCAGCGCTTCTTCGGCCGTGGAGGAAATGCTCTCGCGGACGATCTTTTCCGCCCACTCGACGTTGCGGCCGCGACGCGTGGCGATGCTGCGGGAGTAGGCGGCCGCGTCGTGGGTGATCTTCTTCTCCATCGTCTCGTCTTTTTCACCGCCTCCGCCGCCGCCGAGGGGCACGGGGTGGGCCGCTCCGATGTTGGTGCCGGGAGCCATCGCGGCGATGTGCGCCGAGAGCGTGATCAGGGCGCCCGCGCTGGCCGCGCGCGCTCCGCCGGGGGCGACGTAGACGACTATGGGGACGGCCGAGCCGAGTATGTCCTGTATTACGTCGCGCATGGAGGCGGAGAGACCCCCGGGGGTATCGATGCGGATGACGACGCACACGGCGTTCGTCTCGACGCCGTGTGCGATGATGCGGCGGACGAAGTCGCGGGACGCGGGGCCGATGGCGCCGTCGACGGTGCCGACGACGACGGGGCGCAGGGGAGGTGGCAGGGCGGTACTGTCGGTGGCCGATTCCTGCCCCGACGAGGGCAGGGAAAAGAACGACAACAGCACCAGGCACACGGCCCAGGCCGAGGCGCCGGCCCGAAGTGGCTTCATGGATCGAACCTCCCGCGGATAGTGTGAGGCCGCCCCCCGTCCGGGGGAAGAGCGGCACTTTAATTGCTATGTTAACGAATTGTGACGGGTCCGGAAAGCGGCAAATTCAGGGTGGTTCACCGCTGGCCGCCGGACGTAACCCGAAACATATGTTGAATTTAAACGATCTTGTTACTATATTTACCAGATCGGGGTATAATTCCGGCACGTCGTGGCGCCTGGCGCCCCCGAAAGGAGCGATTTCTCTTCGAACAGGTCCTGCTACTCAACGCGTCCTACGAGCCGCTCAACGTCATCAACTGGCAGCGGGCGATCAAGCTTGTTTTTCTGAACAAGGTTGAGGTCGTCGAGGAGTCCGCTCGAGAGGTTAGTTCCATCACGGTGTCGATGAGGGTCCCGTCGGTCGTGAGGCTGATGGGATTTGTTCGTTTCCGGCGCAAGGACGCGAAGTATTCACGCCGCAACATCTATGCGCGCGACAAGCATCAATGCCAGTATTGCGGCAAGCAGTTTACGCCGGCTGATCTGACCTGCGATCACGTGATACCGCGGTCGCGAGGCGGACGAGCCGAGTGGGACAATATCGTGACTTGTTGCGTGCCGTGTAACCGGCGCAAAGGCGGTCAGACGCCGGAAGAGGCGAGGCTGGTGTTGATCAAGAGGCCGACGCGGCCGGCGTGGCACTGGGGTTTCCAGATCCGTTTCGCTCACAGACGCCCGCCGGCGCAGTGGTGGTTGTACCTGCGGATTTATCTCGAGGAAGAGCATCGCCGCTGACGGCGTTTACCCCCCCCCTGAGGCTTTTCCTGAAGCCGATTGAATGACCCGTCCCTGATCGATTACAATATCGAAGTAACCCGGACAGGGAATTGAAAGTGGTACGCTTGCGTTTTATCAAAATTACCTATCTGATGATCGGATTTGTCCTGCTCTGTGCGCCGGCCGTGGAGGCACAGGCGCCGCGGGCGTCCGACCCGGCGTGGTTCGTCAAGCAGGAGTGGGCGGCACGAGTCGGCGTGCGGGATCTCATCGCGCGGGACGCGGAGGTCAAGGCGCAGGTCGACCAGTCGAACTACGACGTACAGCACTATCACATCGTGCTCGACATCGATCCGTCGACGGAGACGATCGCCGGCCGGGTGACGGCCGTCGTCGAGGCCACGGTCGCGACCGGTTCGCTGGTGTTCGACCTGCTCGAGGGCCTCACGGTGAGCTCGGTGCTCGTCGATGCAGTGCCGGTGTCTTTTTCCCACCAGAACGACCTGATCACCGTCACGCTGGCGGCACAGCTCGCGCCGGCGCAGCAGGCCGACGTCGATATCTTCTACGGCGGTTCGCCCGGCACCCTGAACGACGAACTCAACGTGCCCGCCTTCAGCTTCGACACCCACGGCAACGACGAGCTCCTCATCTTTACATTCAGCGCACCGACGTTCGCCCGCGCGTGGTGGCCGTGCAAGGACGTCCTCGACGACAAGGCGACCGGGCACATCGTGGTGACCGTTCCCGACACCCTCGTGGTGGCCTCGAACGGATACCTCCAGCAGACGGTCGACAACGGTGACGGGACCAAAGAGGTGACGTGGGCGATTACGTACCCGATCGCCACCTACCTCGTTTCGCTGGCCATTTCCAACTACGACGTCTTCCGGCACTACTACCACCACGCCGTAGACGACTCGATGGTGGTCGAGTACTACGTCTATCCCGAGGACCGCGCCAAAGCCGAGATCGACTTTGCGCCCACCGTGCCCATGATCGAATTCTACTCGGGGTTGTTCGGCGAGTACCCGTTCCTCGACGAGAAGTACGCGATGGCCGAGTTCAACTGGAGCGGCGGGATGGAGCACCAGACGTGTACGAGCTACGGCAAGCGCCTCATCAGCGGCAACAACCGCAACGACCGGATCATCGCCCACGAGCTGTCCCACCAGTGGTGGGGAGACATGATCACCCCGGGGGAATGGCGCGACATCTGGCTCAACGAGGGGTTCGCCACCTACTGCGAGGCGCTCTGGAACGAAAACCTGAATGGCTCAGAGTCTTACTTCGATTGGATGGAGAGGAGCCGGGGAACATATCCGTTCTCGGGCACGGTGTACGACCCCGTCGACATCTACGGCTATACCGTCTATTACAAGGGAGCCTGGGTGCTCCACATGCTGCGCTGGGTGATGGGGGACGGCGATTTCTTCGCCGCCATGCGCGCCTGGGGAGCCGACATCCGCTTCGCCTACGGAAACGGGGTTTCGGCCGACTTCCAGGCCGTCTGCGAGGGTGTTTACGGCTCGAGCCTCGACTGGTT
>CBDVDJ010000325.1:0-4399 GCA_965372695.1 uncultured bacterium | reverse complement strand
AAGCGATGAATGCCGTACCGACGCGCTTTTCACCCGTTGGGGGGGGATGGAGTCGTCGAAAAATCGGCGGGTGCCGGCCAGTAAAAAGACCCGGCGCATGTGCGCCGGGTCTTTTCGTAAACAGCAACGAGAATCGCGACTACGAATAGTAAGGATTGGCCCCCGCGGTGTGGTCGGTACTGTCGAGTATCTCGCCGATGCCGGGCACGTTTTCGCGGATGGCGCGTTCAACGCCGTATTTGAGGGTCACGTTGGCCATACCGCAGCCGTGACACCCGCCGCCGAATTCGAGTACGATGTTGTTCTCGCTCACATTGAGGAGGATTACGGATCCTCCGTGTGACGCGACGGCGGGATTGATCATGTCGTCGAGCACTTTCTGGACCCGGGATTTCACATCTTCGGACGAGAGCAGAGTATTGGTGACGGCGTCCGAAATGGGGGAATTATCTCCGGACAATACCTCGTGGATGATTGCGCCGACCCTGGGCACCGTATCGTCCCATGACCCGCCCTGCTGGAGATTGACCGTCAGTTTGTCTTTTGAGACCAGAACGTCGCTGATGTTGCCCAGGCCGAACAAACCGTCGACGAGCGGCGAGCCCTGCGATTGTTCCGCGGACGAAAAGTGCGCCGAGTGATCCGGGTAGAGGGGTTCGCTTACCTTGAAGATGCATTGCTCGGGGAAGACCATCGAAACATCGGCGTCGACGCGGATCGTGCCGCCGTCCTTCCCGTCGAAACTCAAACTGAAGTCAGACATTTGTAAATCTCCCTTTCTGATCTTTCCTGTACAACATACGGATTGCCGGCGCGCCGGGCAAGCCATCAGATTCCGAAGCGCGCGAAGCGGACGTCGCGTATAGTATAAAGAATCCGGACGCCCGCTGCAAGGCAGCAGTCCCCGCCAGGGGGCAGCAGTCCCCGCAGAGGGGGCGACAGTCCCCGTACAGGGGGCCGCGGCCCCACGCCTGGCGGGAACCAGGGCGCCCCGCAAGGGGGCCAAAGCGCGTGCCGGTTCGAGACCCGTACCGCTCCGATTGTGGCCGGATGGGATTTGTTGTATACTGCGCCTGAACGTCACACAAGAGGAGTGTCAATTTATAATGACAGACAAAATAATGAACAATATCCAGCCGGCCGGCGCCAAGTCCGGTATCAATCTGGATGAACTCGGCGCCGCCCGGGCGCCGGGCGAGAACGAGACATCCGGGTCCGTTATCAGGGGACGGGCGCTGATTTTCTGGGATCCCGAGGTCAAGGACAAGAAACTGGACGCCATCGATACCGACCAGATCACACCCGCGCAGGACTGTGTGTCAGAGAGCCTAGACGCGCTGGACAAGAACTGGAAAGAAGGCACGTTCCGGCACCTGATGCCGGACTTCCGGGAGAGGGTGCACGCCGGCGAAACATTTGTCGTGGCGGGAGAGCGTTTCGCCATCGGTTCGTCGCGTGAAATGAGCCCCGCGGGTCTCAAGGCGATCGCCGAGGAAGCGGGCCTGGAAATGGTGATCGTCTGTGGCGACAACATGGGGGATATTTTCCGGCGCAACGCCCTCAATCTCGGGCTCCAGGTCGTACAATCCGCCGCGGCCGTGAACGACGCCCTCGACGGGCACGAGTTTTCATTCGACACTGCCACGCGCGCCCTGCGCAACGAGACGCTGGGCGTCGACTACGAACCGGTTCCGCTGACACCCAAAGAAGACGAAATACGCCGGACGGGCGGCATCTACGCCGTGGGAAGGCGTGAATTCAGGGAGTCGGTAAGGACAACACCGGTCATCGACTGGCCGGGCCCGTACGAATGCAGCCGCATGTCGACGACCGAGCAGATCGTCTGGGCGCATCGCGTCGACAAGGACGCGGAAGTAAGACCCGGGCAGACGCTGAGGGTTTACGCCGACCTCCTGCCGGCGTCCGACGGGACGGCGCCGTTTGCCATCCACACGTTCAACCAGATCACGGGCGGCGACAAGATTTACCCGCGGCAGGCGGCGATCGTGAACGACCACTTCGTATTTACAGGCAGGCGTTCAGATGAGAACCAGACCGGCATCGGCAGGGACTTCGCGTTGGCCAACAACATGGAGAAGCCATATTACGCCACGCCGGGAGACGGGATCTTCCACTTTTATTTCCCCGAGCAGGGCCTGATCGCCCCCGGTATGTTTGTTCCCGGGGCCGATTCACACAGCCGGGCTTATGGTGCCTACGGCGCCGTCGGTGTCGGCGTTGGATCGACGACGCTCGGTTTCGGCTGGTCCAACGGATACATTTACTTCACTCCGGCTCCGGCCCGCAAGGTCCGGCTCATCGGAAAGCTCCAGCCGTGGGTGAGCGGCAAGGACATCGTGTTGGCGATTCTGAAGCGCTGGGGGGCGAAGCAGGCACAGGGAATGTCGATCGAGTTCGTCGACGTGAACGAACAGCTGCCCATGGCGTACCGTAATACCATCTGCAACATGATGGCCGAGGCGGAGGCCCAGAACGGTATTTTCGCACCCGACGATATTACCTACGAGTGGTTTCAAAAGAAGGGGATGAAAGACCTGGCATATCCGGAAATCGTCCCCGGACGCGACGCCGTGTACGAAGAACTCGAGGTTTTCGAGCTCGCCGACATCGTCCCGATGGTGGCCAGGCCGTACAGCCCGGGAAACGCCATTCCGGCGTCGGAGCTCGCGAAGGAACGCATCGTATTCGACAAAGCCTTCATCGGTTCCTGCACCAACGGCAGCTACGACGACCTCCTGCAGGCGGCTCTCGTCGTAAAAGCCGCGCGCGACGGCGGACATCTGCACGCACGCCGCGAGTTCATCGTCTATCCAGGTTCCCGCGGCGTCAAAGTGGCGATAGAGGAGGCTGAACCGCGCCTCGGCGGGCGTTCCGTCGCCGACGTGCTGCGCGAGGTCGGGGCCAAGATCCGCGAGTCCTGGTGTGGCCCGTGTTTCGGACAGGGGCCCGACGCGTTGACGTGGGGGCAGCGGGCAATCACGTCGTTCAACCGGAACTGGCAGAACCGGATGGGTGTCGGCGGCCAGGGCTACCTGGCCAGCCCCGCCGTTGTGGCGGCCTCCGCCCTCATCGGCTACATGGCGCCGCCGGAAGCCCTCGGAATCGACTGGGACGCCGATAAATTCGGCATCTAGCTTGAAAGCCCCGCCGGCGGGGAATCCTATGAAGAAATTGATGGTTTTGACAGCCGTCGCGCTGGCGTTCGTCATCGCGGCGCCGGCTTCGGCGGGCGACAAGGATCCGGTCACGGGACCGGAGTACGAACGGTTGCTGGCGGCGCAGGACACTACTCTTCAGCACGAGCTGGAGGAGCTGTTCCCTGAGATCCTGGGTTACACGGTGACCGGTCCGCTTCGGCCGGACCTCGATACGGACAGCGGCACAGACGAGCTTTTCGGGCTCCACCGCGTGCTGTGCGTGACGCCCGAAGCGCAGGAGAGGGCGCTGCTCCTGATCGAACGGGCCGATGCGATGAAGATCCCGAAATCGCACGAACCGCTGACGGCGTACGGCGGAGGCGGGCTGTCCGGATCGCTGGTCGAGTGCCCGGTGGACGGTCGCGACGTTCGATTGCTGGTGTTGACGCACCAGGCCAACCGCTGGCTGATGTGGAGGGGACGTGTTTCGCTTCCGGGTAACCCGGACCACGGGAGCGACTCCTTTGCCGGTTATTCGGGCGCTCTGGCCGCCTACCTCGACTCGGTCGACGCGGCGATACCTTCTCCGGTACCGGGCACTTCGTCGGTCATGCGTGTGTGGAGCGAAAAAGACCAGGGCGTGCCCCCGAACCCCGGGGCGTACGGCCTCCCGGCCGAGGCCGGCTTTCTCCCGCCGCGGCCCGAATACGTCATCCAGGGCTACCAGAATTACAAAGACTACCTCCACGAATACGAGGACATCGAGACGTGGTTTGCCGACGGGATTATCGCGTTCGTGCCGACGGACTCGCTGCTCGAAATTCTCAAACAGGACGCCCCGCCGGCGGCGTGGCCCAACAAGGAGTCACAACTCCTCCAGTATGAGTTCGTAAAGTACTTTAGTCGAGGCGGGCATCTATATGAGATAAAGACTCTTACGAGTGTCATACTTTCGACGCTGGAGCCGGGAGAGTATTTCTATGCCGTGGGGCTGAACGGACGGATACGGTTCGGGTTCGAAACGCCGCGTGAAGAAGTCGAGCGCATCGAAAGAGAAACCGGCAGGAAGGTCCCCCGGGCCAACCACTCGTTCCTCTTCCCCGGTGAGCCGGTGTTGACGGCGGGGGCGTTTTTCGTCGAGGCCGGCGAAGCCGCGATTGTCGAGGTCAACACCCACTCGGGACATTATTTTTACAGCAATGTGACGCCGACGATCCGGGAGGACATCTCACGGCGTTCGG
>CBDVDJ010000324.1:0-4400 GCA_965372695.1 uncultured bacterium | reverse complement strand
GGACTGGAACGCGTCTATCACGGCCAACACCCGGGCGCCTATGGGGATCTCATCTTCCTGGAGCCCCATCGGGTACCCCAGGCCGTCCACTCGTTCGTGGTGGTAAAGGATGATGTTGCTTACCAACTCCACGAACTCGAGCGGCCGGATCAACTCGGCGCCCCTCTGCGGGTGGCGGCGAATCGTTTTCATTTCTTCGTCCGTCAAGTTCAGTGCCTTGTTCAGAATCTCGTCGCTGACCTCGGTCATGCCGATGTCGTGTACGCTGGCCACATACTGGATCACGCTCACTTCTTTTTCGTTCAGCCCCAGTTTGCGTGACACCTTGACGGCGAGGCTGACGATCGCCTCGACCATCTTTGTTTTCGACTGGTTCTCCAGCATCCTGCGAAACGCCTCGATCGTGTCCTCGAGAAAAGCGTGCGAGTCCTCCACGATACGTACCCGTTCCAGGGCCCGCGATATCCGATCGCTGAACGAGATGAGCAGGTTGAGGTCGTCTTGCCCGAATTCATCGCCAGACGTCTTGTTGTTCACGTTGATGACACCGACGATCACGTCGTTGACGACGAGCGGTACGCTGAGCAGCGACATTGTCTCGTATTGAGGATTGTTAGGACACGAGTAGACCTCGTTCTCCTCAATATTATGGATGAACAACGGCTCGCCCGTTTCCGCCACCTTGCCGGCGATACCTTCGCCGACCTTGACCCGGGTATTCGACACGACCCACTCTTCGAGACCGTACGACATCTTGATAAAGAGTTCGGAGCGCGTCTTGTCGAGGAGCATCAGGGATACAACCTTGACGGAGAGCAACTCCGCGATCATTTTGACGATCAACTCGAGCATCTCGTGGAGCTGCTCGCGTGCGTCGACCACTTCCGCGATATAACCGATCAGGTCGTTGAAGCAGTGCTCCCGGGGAATCGTGAACATAAACTTGCTGCCCTCGCCCTCACGGCTTGTAACGCTGATCGTGCCACCGTGTTGTTCGACGATGTTTTTCACGATTGCCAGCCCCAGCCCCACACCCTCGAACCTCGTGATATGCTCCGACCGCACGCGGAAGTATTTGTCAAACACATGGCCCAGTTCTTCTTCGGGAATCCCCACTCCCTGGTCTTCCACCGTTACGACTATATCGACCGCCTCTTCCACCGCGTGGATGGTAATATCAGAACCATCCGGTGAGTATTTCGCCGCATTGCTGATGAGGTTTATAAACACCTGCTTCATCAGGTCGGGATCGGCGTCGATGTTGGGCAGCACATCGGGAATATTCACGTTGATAGATACCTGCCTGCCCGCAAGAGTCGGCGACAGCATCGATACCACTTCACATATGACGTCTTTCAGGCCGAATGCAGATCGCTGGAGCGGCTTCTGTCCAAATTCGATCTTGGAGACATCGAGAATGTCATTAACGATGCGAATGAGGCGTTCGGTTTCTTTTCCGACGATGTCAAGGAATTCGTCGACGTGTTCGAAATTCGGATCGTTGACGTTGGAGATGAGGGTTTCCACGTACGCCTTGATCGACGTCAGCGGCGTACGCAATTCATGGGAAACGTGGGTCACGAAATCCGACTTGAGGAGGTTGGCCTTCTCCAGGGCGTCCTTCTGCTTGTCGAGATTGCGGATTTTGCGCTCGAGCGACTCGTGGAGTTTGCTCCGTTCGATCGCCATCGACAGCTGGGTACTCAACGTCGTGAGCAGACGGATGTGGCTGTCGCTGAAGCTCCTCGGTTCGAAGTCGCCCGCGTAAATCACACCCATTACGTTCTTGCCGGTCGTAAGCGGAAACCCGATGACCGACCGGATGTCGTACTTGTCCATGAATTCGCTATAGTCAGCGCGTTTGTCCTTCCTGGTGTCCTGTACGACGACGGGGGCGTTGTGAGTCCAGATCCACTCGCTGAGTCCGCCGTGACGGACCTTGTTGTCCAGGCTGCCTTCCACGCCGCTCTGCAATCCTACGAAAACGGAATGGAGAACTTCCTGCCGGCTGTTGAATATCACAATGGCCGACCACGGCTGATCGAGCAGAATGGTTGCTTCCTTTGCGACGATCTTGAGCAGCGTTTCAATGGAGATAGCCGAGTTGATGCCCAGGCTGATGTCGTGCAGCCGGCTCAATTCGTGGATCTTGACATCCGACTCCCGGCCCTTTCGGCGCAACCGCTCCATGGACACATGGAGACGACCCTGGAAAGCCGTCGAAAGGAACAGCACCAGCCCGATGATCGCGCCGATGACGAGCAGCGACCCGGCCAGATAGTGCGCATTTTGATACACCTGCGGCTCGAAGAAAAAGACTCCGTTATGCGGGATGACGCCCTGCAACTCGAGAACAGCGAGCAGGCAGGTTACGAGCAGGGTCATGGAGAGGAAGTATTTGACCGTCACTTTCCACGGAAAAATATTACCCGCAAAGAACAGCGGCACGGCCAGCAGGAGAAGGAACGGGCTCTCGATGGTGCCGGTGAAATACACGAGTCCGATCACGACCGCCACATCGACAAAACTGGTGTACCAGAGGAGCGCCTGTTGACGCCGGGCTTGCCGCCACAACTTGCGCCCGCTCCACCATTCGCACAGCCACTCGGCGTTGTACTGCAGGAGTGCGGCGGCCAGAAACACCACGAGAAGGGCCTCGGCCCGGTACGCGAACCCGGCGAGGATACGCGCCACGAGCACGATGGCGAAATAGGCGAACAGCTCGATGAACCTCAGGTAGAGGACATTGACCTGGCCGTTGAGCGGCGGTTGCGCCGATCCCTTATTGGCCGTGATCCCGCGCATTACAGCAGCACCGTCCCGTTCGGATCGCCGGGGAGCGTTAGATGGACAGTCGTCCCCTTGCCCAGCGCGCTCCGGATAACTACTTCACCGTTGTAGAGCTCCACCAGACTGCGCACAAGCGTCAACCCGAGTCCGGAGCCCTCGGCGATGTCTTCGCGTAACCTCACGAACGGGCTGAAAATCTTGTGGAGATACTCTTCCGGAATGCCGACACCGTCGTCCTTGACGCGAAACTTGATCCTGTTACCGCCTTGTGCCCCCACCTCTCCACCCACGCGCGACACCTCCACGCGTACCGGCGTATTCTTCTGGGAATAGAGCAGCGAATTCTCGATAAGGTTCAGCAGTATCAGCTTGAGCGCGCTGCTTTCGACTCCAACCAGTCCGGCGGCAGGCGCAACATTGATCTTCACTCTCTCGCGCGCATCGAGTCGGGAAGGGAGGTGGCCGACGACGTCCGCGATAAGCGCGGCGACATCGACGGGGGCGCTTCCCAGAGTTTCTTCCCCGGTATCGACGGCAAGAAGATCGAGGTAAAACGTGTTGAGATCGTCGAGGAGCCTGCATTCCTCCCGTGCTTTACGGGCGTACGCGAGCGTGGCCAGGTCGTCGGCGCCGTCTAGATCGTCACAGACGAGATCGAGGTAGCCGGAGATAGCGGTCGTCGGCCTCTTGAGCTCGTGCCCCATGATCAGCCGCGTCGCGAGAATGATCTTCTCGAAACGATCGGCCCGTTCGCGCTGGCGTTCCGCCTCTTCACGGGCTGCGCCGGCTTCGCCGGCTTCGGCCGCTTCGCGCGCTTCGCGCGCCTCGCGCCCTCCGCGGAGCGTTGGCCCGGGCACTGTGATCTTATCTTCTGTCGTCTTGTAACTCATATCCGTCCGGAGCGGCCGTCCCTAAAGGGTTTCGACCGGTTTGATCGGCGACGTTCCCTCCTGTCGCCGTTCCTTCACCACCACGCTGCCCTTGATTCGTTTTCCATACTCTTTGAGGCTGGTGGCAATATCGTTGATCTCGGCAAAGTGCTCGATCTTGTTATCGGTACTCATTACCAGCGCCATGGTTACGGACATCACGGGGATGCGTCTGAGTTCTCCCTGCCGGTCGCGCACCTCGAGGTACCCTCGTTTGACGTCATCCTCGTCGAGCAGCAGCAGCGCACCTTTGTCGAATTCGTCGATTATGTATTTGGCCATGAGTTCGGCGTGTGTAGGCGCGACGATCATGACGAAGTCGTCACCGCCAATGTGGCCGATAAAATCTTCCTTGTTGCCGAGCTTTTCGATGGTTCGGTTAAGGATTCCGGCGAGATATCCTATGATCTCGTCGCCCTTCTGATAACCGTAGTAGTCGTTGAAGCCTTTGAAGTTGTCGATGTCGATGTAGAGGAACGCGTAGGGCTTCTTCTGGTTGATCCGGCTTATGAGTTCGCGCTCGATGGCTGTGTTGCCCGGCAATCCTGTCAATGGATTGGCTTCCTTCTGCTTTATGTTCCACTCGAGCACGTTGCGAACGCGCAGCAGGAGTTCTTCGTTGGAGTAAGGCTTGACGAGATAGTCGTTCGCACCGCCGTCGAGACCACGGACCTTCTCGGT
>CBDVDJ010000323.1:0-4401 GCA_965372695.1 uncultured bacterium | reverse complement strand
CCCGCTCCGTGGTTGCGCGCTGCGACGACGGCGGCGCCGTACTTCATTTCACCGTGCGTCAGAGTCGGACCGTCTTCGACGCAGAGCACCCTCTTGCCGGCAATCAATGCGGCGTCACCCTCGACGGTGAGCGGCGACTCCGCCATGATCACGGTGGCCTCGGGGTTGCGGTCTTTCACGTTGGCCAGTACCGTGTCGATTCCCTTCTGGTCGGCCGAGTCGATCTTGTTGACCACGATGACGTCGGCCAGGTAGAGGTTCGTCTCGCCCGGATAGTAGCCCACCTCGTGACCCGGGCGATGCGGGTCGACAACGGTGATCATGATGTCGGGTTTGTAGAATGGAAGGTCGTTGTTACCGCCGTCCCACAGGACGATGTCCGCTTCCTTCTCGGCCTCTTTGAGAATCGACGCGTAGTCAACGCCCGCATACACGACGACCCCGTTGTTGATGTGGTGCTCGTACTCTTCGCGTTCTTCGATCGTGCACTCGTGCTTGTCCATGTCCTCGAGTGTGGCAAACCGCTGCACGGCCTGCTTCTCCAGGTCGCCGTAGGGCATGGGGTGTCGAATCACGACCACCTTCCTGCCTCGTTCCTGCAGCAGATTGGATACCTTGCGCGTGGTCTGGCTCTTGCCGCTGCCCGTACGGACGGCACAAATCGCCACCACGGGTCTGGTGCTCTTGAGCATCGTCTTCTCGCCGCCCAGGAGGACGAAATCGGCGTTCAGCGAATTGACGAACGCGCTCTTCTGCATGACTTTTTTGTACGATACATCGCTGTAACAAAACACGCAGGAGTCGATATTATTTTTGGGTATAAATTTCCCGAGCTCTTCTTCTGCGATGATGGGAATCCCGTTGGGGTAAAGATCGCCGGCGAGGCTGGCGGGATACATCCGGCCTTCGATGTCGGGGATCTGGGTCGCCGAAAACGCGACAACCTCGTATTTGTCGTTGTTACGGTAGAGCACGTTGAAATTGTGAAAGTCCCTGCCCGCGGCACCCATGATAACTATTTTTTCCCTGGCCATATGATGGTCCCTTTCTCGAGATCCGTAGGTGATGATTCCTGATTGTCTCTTGGTTATTTCTCGTGGTCTTCGGCGGATGATTCGATCCGCCCTATGATTGTGCTCGACGCCTGCCCCGGCTGCATGGGAAAGCGCACCGTGCGGCCGCCGTAGCCCTCCAGAAAATCCTCGCCCACGATCTCGCCGGCGCCGTACTCGGCGCCTTTCACCAGGACGTCGGGCCGGATCCGCCGGATCGTCTCGATGGGCGTGTCCTCTTCGAATACCGTTACCGTGTCCACCCACCGCACCGCCAGAAGCACTTCCGCCCTCTCCTGTTCCCCGAAGACGGGGCGGTTCTCGCCCTTGAGGCGCCGAACGGAAGCGTCGCTGTTGATTCCGACGACGAGTATGTCACCCAGGCCGGCGGCGCTCTCGAGCAGGGCCATGTGTCCCGGGTGCAACAGGTCGAAACACCCGTTGGTAAAAACGATTGTCCTGCCGTCCCCGCGCACTCGTTTTGCCCACGCGGAGATATCGCCGGCGTTTATGAATTTTTCTCCGTCCACGTTATCAGTCGAACGCCGCCAGGAGCCCGTCCCGCGACAGGACGGATGTGCCGACTTCCTTGACCACTTCGCCGGCCGCCTGGTTGGCCATCAAGACCGAATCGACGATGTCGACGCCCGCCGCCAGACCCGCCGCCAGCACTCCGATCACCGTGTCGCCGGCGCCGGTCACGTCATACACTTCCTTGGCGACCGTGGGGATGTGCACCTCACTCTGTTCGCCTTCCCCATGATAGAGACTCATTCCGTGTTCCCCGCGGGTCACGAGCAGAGCATCGAGCTCGAGTTCCCGGCGGATGTGCGCGGCGCCCTCCGAGGTAACGTCACGAGTCCCGGCGGGCAGCGACGAACCGCCGAGGGCTTCCTTGACGTTGGGAGTGATCACAGTTGCGCCCCGGTACCACGGAAAGTGTCCGACGTGGGGATCGACGAGGACTACCTTGCCCCGCTCCCGCCACGCGGCGATCAAACGCTTGAGAAAATCCTGTGAAAGAACGCCCTTGCCGTAATCCGACACGAGAAGCGCGTCGCTGTCCTGTACGTGGGCCGACACTGCGTCGAAGAGCTTTGCCGTCGCCTCGTCGCCGATGCCTCCCTCGGCTTCGAAGTCGGCGCGAACAATCTGCTGGTTGCGCGCGATGATGCGAACTTTTTCCGTCGTTTCGCGTCCCGCCACTTTGACAACCCCGCCGTCGTCTATGCCTTGTTCGCGCAGCAGTCCGCGAACCATACCCGCTTCCCGGTCGTCACCCGTGACGGCCACAATTCGAACCTCGATCCCCAGCGCGCGCAGGTTGGCGGCGACGTTGGCCGCGCCGCCCAGTTTCTCGCTGCGCCGCATCACGCGAACCACCGGCACCGGCGCTTCCGGCGAAATACGGTCCACGTCTCCCCAGAAGTACCGGTCGAGCATGATGTCGCCCAGCACCGAAATCCGGGTCGTAGCAAACCGTTGCGCGTACTTTTTTACGCGATCTTTCGATAATCGCGGCGGGCCCGTCACGGAATCTCTCCACTATTTGCGCCGGACACCATCACACGATCGCGTCCGAAAAAAAAAGAAGGACCTTTTCGGGGAAGCTCCTGTTGATCGACGCAGCAATTCGAATCTGCGGGTCATTTGTCTGTCAGTCCCCCGAAACTAGCACACCGGCATGGGGGTGTCAAGGGCTTTGGGGGGTGGAAACCGTTGTGTTGTTATAGGGTTGTGGCCCAAGGCCAGGTCGCCGGCTACCCTTGTTCCCCGCGCCGTCCTGTGGTATTTTCGGAGTCCGGAACACCGGCAATTATTCCCGAGGAGGACACGAATGAACCAGGAACACCGGACCGTAAACATCGAAATCGGAGACAAGGAGTGGGAGGGCGTCTACTCCAACTTCGTGATCATCACCCATTCGAACTGCGAGTTCATACTCGATTTCGCCCGGATGCTGCCCGGCGCGCCAAAGGCCAAGGTGTTCTCGCGTATACTGATGACTCCCCAACACGCCAAAGCCCTCCTGGGTACGCTCGAAAACAACATCCAGAAATTCGAGAAGGAACACGGTGCAATCAAGCTCGCCCCCAACGACCCGGGCAGGGGACCCATCGGCTTTCAGACCAGCTCCCCTCCGATCGAGCCCGAAAAGGGTAAGTGACATAACTTATTATATTTATATAAGTTACGTCGGCGGTGTCTTCCAGCGCCGGTGCGCCCAGAAGTAATCGGCCGGGTAGCGGCGAACCGCGTCGGACAGCGCGTCGGTGTAGCGCTGCATCAGGTCGGCGACGGCGGCGTCTTCGTCGAGCGTACCGTCGGGCCACATCGGCCCCACGAGCTCGAGGCGGTGCCTGCCGCCCTCGCCGGTCCGGTGGGTGAACCCGGCTATGACGGGGGAATTGCGCCGGACGGCAAACTGGGCGGGGCCCTTGTGGGTCGACGCCGGCCGGCCCAGGAAATCGACGAACGCGCCGTGCTGGCGGGCATCCTGGTCAGCGACGAACGCGACGAATTCGTTGTCCGCCAGGGCGCGGAAGGCCCGCTTGATGTCCCCGGCGCTGCCCCGGTCGATGACGCTCGCCACCTTGCGGCGGCGGATCCCGTTGATCCAGTCGTCGACCAGCGGGTTGGACTGGCGCGCCACCACCACGTGAATCCGATAGCCGTTGGCCGCGACCGCCGCCGCCCCCAGCTCCCAGTTGCCAAGGTGACCGGTGAACAGGACCGCGCCCCGGCCCGC
Organism: uncultured bacterium; assembly: GCA_965372695.1. Lineage (GTDB taxonomy): Bacteria > Krumholzibacteriota > Krumholzibacteriia > WVZY01 > JAKEHA01 > CBDUWU01. The sequence goes on along the minus strand of CBDVDJ010000323.1, from coordinate 600 downwards.
GGCGAGGGCTTCGTCGAACGGGGCGAGCGACTCGAGCTCGACCATTCCGCGTATGGCCGCGGCGTCGAGGCGGTCGAACTTGACGAACTCCATCATCGACCGGCCCATATTCATGTACGACGCGCAGGCGATGCGGTCGGCGGCTTCGCCCGATGCGGCGAACGGCAGCGCGCGCCGGATGTTGTCGAGGGCAACGCGCCGGCGGATGCCGAAGATCCGATAGACTTTCCAGCCCAGCGCCGCACCGAGGGGTCTCGCCACTGCGAGGGGCAATAACCACACCATCGCCCGGACCAGGCCGATTCCCGCCACCTCGAGGTAATACCGGAGTTTCTTTCGAGTTTCCATTACCCGGCCGGCTCAGAGGGCCGTGTACCTCCCCATCGCATCACACTCGGCACGCCCCGCCATTTCCAGGTGGAGCAGGAGCCGCTGGACGGTCGCCGCGTCGACCCCGGCCCGTCCGGCCAGCGAGTCCGGATCGACCGGAGTCCTGCCGAGAGCGGAAGCGACCCGTTCGATGTCGCTGCGTGGTTTTTTGATACTTGTCCTCGCGAGCCCCTCGTCCACCGCCTTGATGACCGCCGTCTTGTAAAGCTA
>CBDVDJ010000322.1:0-4407 GCA_965372695.1 uncultured bacterium | reverse complement strand
GCCTCGGCACTCTGCTCCTGCCGACGTTCGCCTCGTTCTTGTATTTTCGCCCGCAAACCACTAAAATCCATCACGCACCCTTGGGAACAGGAGATCCATGCAGCGTAGGGTATATACCGTCGACGAGGCCAACAGCCTCATCCCGACCATGGAGGAAGTCTTCCGCTCTATCGACCTTTTCAAGTCGAAGATCCGGGACTCGGGCCGGAAGATGGAGGTGCTGAAACTCCTGTGGGACGACACCGTCACGAATCTGGAGAATCCCGATCACCAGGATTTCGTCTCCCACAGATCTTCTATCGAGAACGACGTCAGCGAAATCGAGCGATTGATAAAGGACGAGATAATCCGGCGCGGTATCCGGTTTCCCGTCGGCGGTATCGAAAGCGGGCTGGTCGATTTTCCCTCTGTCTACGAGGGGCGATGGGTCTACCTGTGCTGGCGGAACGGGGAAGAAGAACTGCGCTACTGGCACGAGACCGATTCCGGATTTCCGGGGCGGCAGCAAATCACCGACGAACAGCGGCGAACGATGGGACGGGATGGAAACGCGGAGGGGATCGACGATTCGGCGCTCGATTTCTGACTCGCAGAGAGGAGTGACGCGTGAATATAGATCTTGGCGGCAGTAATGTGCTCGTGACCGGCGCGAGCCGGGGAATCGGCCGTTCGATTGCGGAGCACATGATCGAGTCGGGTGCGCGGGTGGTGGTACATTACAATTCCGATCGCGCCGCGGCGGACGAAGTGGTGGCCGCCTCGGATGGCCGGGCGGTGGCGATACAGGCGGACCTGGCCGACGCGGCCGGGAGCGCGCGCCTGTTCGAGGCGGCGCGCGATGCGCTCGGCGGGATCGACGTCCTGGTCAACAACGCCGGCATCGCCATCGCCAGCCCGTTCGATGAGCCCCTGGACCGGTGCGTCGAGGCATGGAACCGCACCCTCGCCGTCAACCTCGTGTCGGCGGGCGTACTCAGCCGCGAGGCCATCCGGCACTTCGCCGCCGGCAGCGGCGGCCGCATTCTGTTTGTCGCTTCCCGCGCCGCGTGTCGCGGCGACACACCCGAATACATGGCCTATGCCGCATCGAAGGGCGGCATGGTGGCGCTCAGCCGCTCGATCGCGCGGGGATGCGGGAAATCGGGTGTTAAATCATTCGTCATCGCTCCCGGGTTTACCCGTACGGAGATGGCGGAGGAATTCATAGAACGATATGGAATGGAACTGGCGATGAAAGACGTCGCGCTCGACCGCATGACCGAGCCGGGCGACGTCGCCCCGATCGCGGTTTTTCTCGCGAGCGGGCTCGCCGATCACGCTACCGGTACGACGATCGACGTCAATGCCGGCAGTTATGTGAGGTGAAACAAACCATGGCGGGAGATCCCAACCTGGAGCTCGTGGAAGTTTACAATGCCCAGGGCGAAATGGAAGCGCAGGTGATCCGGTCCATCCTCGAGAGCGACGGAATCGAGTCGATGTTGAGCGGGGAATCGATACGGCTGACGCACGCCCTCACCGTCGACGGGCTGGCCGAGGTCAAGATCCTCGTACGCGAGGACGAAGAGACCCGTGCCCGCGAAGTGATCCGCGTGTTCATGGAGAACAACGGGTGAACGAAGGGCGGATCGTCGCGCTGGACGACGGAACGGAAGTGTCCTTCGTCCTCGACCGTCCCGCATCGGCCCGCTGGCTCTACGTGTTCGTGCAGGGGACCCGGGACCGGCTCGCGGACCTCGACCTGATGTCGGGGGTGTGGAACGGTCTCGGCGCGCGGGCGAGTACGCACATCGTCGATGGCGGCGACCACTCGTTCGAAGTGCTCAAGCGGTCCGGGCGCGACCGCGAAGAGGTGCTCGACGAGATCGCCGGCGCCGTCGCCGGCTGGCTGGCACAAACCCTCTCCGCTTAGGAAGCCCGACCGATGTCGAACCACAAGCGGTATCCGGTGCTGGCCCGCGAGACGCGGGTGACGGACACGATCAAGGGGAGCCGGTTCATATCGACGGCGGCGCGCGTGGTCGACGCCGGGGCGGCGGGAGAATTCGTCAGGCGAATCAAGGACGAGTTCCCCGACGCGACGCACAACTGCTGGGCGTGGGTTGCGGGCCCGCCGGGCAGCACCGCTCTAAACGGTTCGAGCGACGATGGGGAGCCGGGAGGGACGGCCGGGATGCCGATTCTCACCGTGCTGCTCAATTCTGGCGTCGGAGACGTCGCCGTGGTGGTGACGCGCTACTATGGCGGCGTCAAGCTGGGGCGCGGCGGGCTGGTTCGGGCATACGGTGGCGGTGCGCGGCGCGTAATGAAAGAAGCGCCCCTGACCGAGAGGGTGTTTTACGTTCGCATGGAGGTGACGGCGGATTACGCGGCCGTCGCCACGATCCGGCGCCTGGCCGGGAAGCACGAGGGCGTGGTGGACGCGGAGGAGTTCGGGGAACGGGTGGCGTTCACCGTCGATATCCCCGAAGAATTCGTCGCCGGTTTCGAGGACGACCTCACCGAGGCGGGCGGCGGCAAGTTTCGGGTCACTCGTTTGAAATCATCATGAGGGTGGAGACAATGGATCGATTCAAAGGCAAAACAGTTTTGATCACCGGCGCGAGCTCCGGGTTCGGCGAAGCGTGTGCAAGGGGGTTTGCCGCCGAAGGGGCGGACTTGATACTGTGGGCGCGCCGGCTCGACCGTCTGCAAAAACTCGCGGCCGAACTGTCGGACCAGCACGGAGTTTCGGTCGACGTCGCCGGGGTGGACGTCCGGGACCGCGCGGTGGTCCTCGCGCTCGGCAGGAGCATGGCCGACGCGGGCGTGTCCCCCGACGTCCTGGTGAACAACGCGGGACTCGCATCGGGCCTCTCCACGATCTTCGAGGGGGACTTCGACGACTGGGACCGGATGATCGACACCAACATCAAAGGACTGTTGAACGTGACGCGGGCCGTGCTGCCGCTGATGGTGGAACGCGACTCGGGGCACGTGGTCAATATCGGCAGCGTTGCGGGCCGCGTGGCGTACCCGAAGGGCAACGTCTACAACGCCACCAAATTCGCCGTGCGCGCACTCAACGACGCGATGAACATCGACCTGGTCGGCACGCGGATCCGCGTCTGCACCGTCGACCCCGGCGCGGCCGACACGGAGTTTTCCAAAGTACGATTCCACGGCGACGGGGAAAGGGCCCGCGATGTGTACAAGGGATTCACCCCGCTGTCCGCCGCCGACGTCGCCGACGCCGTAATGTACGTCGCCGGTACGCCCGAACACGTCAACATCACCGACGTGGTCATCATGCCGACGGCGCAACGAAACCCGTACCTTCTTCATCGAGAGGAATCATGAGGGAGAAACAAAGAAAGATCGCGGAAACCGTCGGGGTGACGTCGGCGGTGAGGCACATTTTACTTTGCTGTGACCAGACGGTACCCAAGTGCTGCGACAAAGACAGCTCTCTCGTCTCCTGGGACTACCTCAAGACGAGGCTGCGCGAGCTGGGACTTTCGGAGGCGGGGGGTATTCTCAGAACCAAGGCGAACTGCCTGAGGATCTGTGAAGGCGGACCGATCGCCGTCGTGTACCCCGAGGGAGCCTGGTACGGCGAGTGTACACCCGAAAATCTCGAGAGAATCATCCAGGAGCACCTTGTCGCCGGCCGCGTCGTCGAAGACCTCCTGATCGAGCGGCGGGAATTGACACCCCCTACGGACGTTCCCTGATCGCAGGCACAATGGAAGAAGATTACACACCGCCCCCCGAGCCGACCCCGAGGCCCAACCTGCCGGATCTGATCCGGGATATCGTCGTCGATTTCACTGGATTCGCCGGGCGACACCTGGTGGCGCCTAACCCGCCCCTCATGTTCATCGCGATGTGGCTGATCGGTATGGACACGGTCACCGGCGGGATCGAACTCAGTTATATTTATTCCGAACAGTACGAGGTAACGAACTGGTTCTATGCCTGGATCCGGATCATCGTGGGTGGGGCGGCGATGGGGGTGTTCCGTTACTGGCTGGTCGGTTCGCTCTTCCACCTCGTCGTCATGCTTTCGGGGGGACAGGGAGAAGCGAGGACTTCGCGCTATATCCTCCTCTATGCGCTGCTTCCGGCGTCCGTGATGAATCTGCTCATCAAAGTCGTGCAGATGTTGATCTACCAGAACAACTATTTCACAGGGGAACGTAATCTGGCGATAGAGGGAATCTTCGGTATGTTCATGACGGTGGCGTACGTGTTCACCATAGTGCTCTGTTATCGCGGAATGAGAGCGCTGCAACAGACCGACAGGCGAAAGTCGATCATCACGCTGGTCGCGCTGTCGATCGGTACCGTCATGTTGACCGTCGTCGGGATGGGAATGTAGCGGGCTCAGACGTCGCCGTCGCGATCCACCGTGAGGACCGTGATGTC
>CBDVDJ010000321.1:0-4417 GCA_965372695.1 uncultured bacterium | reverse complement strand
GGGATACTCCATCTACTTCCGCGAGAAAAACGACCGGACCGGCGAGATCACCGACGTCAGAATCATCAAGCACGCCAAGAAGGGCGTCTATCCGACCACGATCAACGCGGAGTCGGGCCGGCTCGTCTTCCTGCAGGCGGAAAACGTGTTGCGCTTCGACCTCGTCAACGGCGAGATCGGCGAGCTGCCTTCCAAGAAGGACCTCAATACCTACCGGCACACCCGTTTCAAGAAATACACGATCAACATCAAGGACGTGGACCGGTCGCTGCTGCGGACCGATCGCAAGCACCGCGGAGACCGCGAAATGAGCGTCCAGATGATGAAGGAAAAAATCGAAAACATTTACGCCGACATGGCCCTCTCGGACGCCAAGATCCTCAAGTCAGCCAATGCGCGCATGAATTCCGCCATGGAACTGCTCGACCCGGAAGTCCGCGCCGTCAGGTTCAAAGCGGAGTCGGGAGATTCGATCGCGGCGGCGGGCGATCGCGGGGGACGCCGGCGCGCTCCGGTGACGATCCGCCAGACATCCGGCGGCGGGTCAAGGCCTCCGTCGATCAAGACGCGCGCCGAATACATCACGCGGCAGGAGATCGAGACGCAGGTAACCACAAAAGCGTCGTACGTCCGGCAGATCAATCGTTACAGCGTCGAAATTCACAAGAAGTATTCCATTCCGTTCGCGTGCATCATCTTCGTCCTGATCGGATCGCCGGTCGCGATCCGTACGGGTAAATCCGGGATGAACACGGCCATTGGCTTGAGCATCCTGTTCTTTCTGGTATACTACGTCTGCCTCATCGGTGGCGAAAAGCTCGCCGACCGCGGACTGGTCAGTCCGATCACGGCGATGTGGGGTCCAAACATCGTGTTCGGCGTAATAGCCGTACTGGCGATGAGAAACGCGGCCAGGGAACGAGCGGTAACCGATTGGAATTTTGCCAGCCTGTTAAAACCTTTCCGTCGTAATGCAGCCACGAATACACGATAGATATCTCCTGAAGCAGTATCTCAAGATCCTCTTCTTCAGCGTCCTGGCGTTCGTGGTGATCTATGTCACCGTGGATGTATTCGAGGAGATCGACAACTTCATCGACCACGAAGCCAGCTTTCTCGACGTCGCAGAGTATTATTTGTACTCGATTCCATTCATCCTCACCTACATCATCCCCGTTTCCCTTCTGCTGGGTACCGTGTTTTCCATGGGGGTCATGTCGCGGCGAAACGAGCTCACCGCCCTGATCGCATCCGGGGTCAGCCTGGTCAGAATCGCTGCTCCCGTCCTGGTGACCGCGTTGCTGATCAGCATAGGGTCTGCGTACTTCAACGACGTGGTGGTCTCGAACGCGAACCGCAGGAACAAGGACGTCATGCGGTACAAGATCGAAAAAAAGACGCCACCACCTCCCGGCCTGAAAGAAAACTTCCATTACCTCGGGGCGGAGGGTCTCGTCTACCACGCCCGCACTTACAACCACGCCGCCATGGCGATGTACGACGTGGTAATCCAGCAGTTCGACGGCAACACGCTCGAGCGGCGGCTCGACGCCCGCAAGGCGGACTGGCAGGATGGCGAGTGGGTCCTGATCGACGGCGTGGAAAGGATCTTCGAAGGGTTTGGCGAGCGGATCACGACCTTTGACTCGCTGCCAATGCCGGAGATCAGGGAACTCCCGGAAGACTTCGGCAAGAAGGAAGTGGACCAGGACAATATGACGTACAGCGAGCTGCGCTACTATATCGAAAAGGTCCGCCGCAGCGGAGGCGACGTAACTCGTTACCTCGTCGACCTGTACTTCAAGCTGAGCTTTCCGCTGGCCGGGTCGATTTTTGCGCTCATCGGCGTCGCTTTCGCTTCGGGCAAACGCAAACCGTCTGTCGCGACGGGATTCGGGGTTACGCTCATCATCGCGTTCATGTACTACGGGGTGCTCAGGGTGGGACAAACGCTGGGCCATAACGGAGTTATGCCTCCCTTCCTTGCGGCCCAGCTCGGAAATATTATATTTCTGGGGGTCGGCCTCTTCTCGCTCGCCCGCGCGAACCGTTAGCCGCCGGTATCGCGGAAGGGCTTCGGGCGTTCGCGGATCAAAAAACAATGACAAAACGAATACAGCAGATTTTCTTCCTGTCGGCGGTGCTGGCGGCGGCCGCCATGTTGACCGCGGAGGGGAAACCGAAATTCAAAATCACCGAAGCGCGGGTCAGGAGCCTTTCCCCGGCGATGCGGCAGGAAATCGGCGCGCTCCAGTACCTCCTCAACCCCTATCAACTCAACCAGTTCATTGCTCTCGAGGGCGACAGCCTGCGCCAGGAGTGGATCGATACGTACTGGCGCGCGCTCGATCCGACTCCGACGACGGACAAGAACGAGATGACGATCGAGCACTATGTCCGCGTCCGGCTCTCCATGGAGTTTTTCGCCGCCGAACACTGGCCGGGCTGGGACAAGCGCGGCGAGGTGTTCATCCGCTACGGTGCGCCCAACTATCGGAGCAGAATCCACGCCGAGGTGACGGCCCGCAAGGTATACCCGCCCGGCGAGTTGTGGTTCTACAGGAAACACGCCATGATCGTCCAGTTCGAGGACTTCAACCTCGACGGCAACTACAAGTACGCCATCAAGCCCCTCGGCGCCGCGCGAGACATGAACCCCGAACTCATGGAGTTTCTGATTTACGACACCGAAGACGCCCTGCAGGAGCAGATCCCGCAATATCTCCTCGACTTCCATCGGCCGGCCGAGATCCTGGACGACCCGAGAGACTGGTCGCCCGCCGACGAGATGATCAGCGGGGTAAGGCCCGAGACCAACGTGAATCCCCGCATGCGGGGGATGCACGAAGGCCTCGACGAGATCATGGACCCCGACACAAAGGCGATGACGCCGGACAATCCCTCCTACACCTTTCACCGGGAGCGCGTCAGGAGATACGCGAACAATTTCGAAGTAGTGATCGAGGAACAGCCTTCTTCGTATCCTTTCAACTTCGTTGACAAGGACCTGCCGTTCTATTTCTCCGTCGACCAGTTCATGGGCGGCGAAGACGTCAACCGGGTCGAGGTCAACGTCGAGTTCCCGGCAGACCTCTCCCCGGGCCAGAACAATATGGCCGACAAGACCTATACCGTATCGGCCGCCTTCCTCGACTCCGGCCACAACGTCGTTGCCCGGAAGAGCAGCGAGATTACCCTTCCGACGGTTCCCCGGGATCCGGACGAAGAAGACGAAGAATATTACGAAGAGGATGAAGAGGGACAGGGAAGGAATGTGAGGCTGATACCCGCGCAGCTCCTGTTCACGCTGCCCGAGAGTTATTACCGGCTCGCCATCTCCGTCGTGGAAGTCCACAGCGAACGATCCACGGCGTTTCGGACCACGATGGCGTACAACAACTACCGTTACGACCTGGTTGTCAGCGACATAATATTCGCCAGCAAGATCGCGCCGGCCGAGAAGCAGTCACCCTTCAACCGGGGCGCGCTCGAGGTGGTACCCCATCCCCTGCGACATTACCTGAAGGGCGAACCCGTACCCGTGTATTTTGAAGTTTACAACCTGGAAACGGATGACGAGGGGCTCTCGCAGTACCACGTCGAATACCATATCGTACCCGCCACCGAGTCGAAATCAGAGTTCTGGGAACGCTACGACCGCGAACGTCCCGTGGTGGCGTCGGGGTTCGAGTCTTCCAGCTACGGGTCGACCGACGTCCTCTACATCTCGATCGACACGGACCACCTCCGCCAGGGCACCTACGACCTGTTGGTGACCGTCAAAGACGAACTCACGCAGGCCGTCACATACCGGAAGGACACGTTCAACATCGTCGAGTGACGACATCAGGTCCCCTCTCTCCAGCTGGCCATGTAACGGGCCTGCTGGTCGGAAAGCTCGTCTATCTCGCAACCCATCGCGTGGAGCTTGAGCGCCGCGATCTCGCGGTCGATCCGCTCCGGCACCTGATACACGTCGGGTTTGAGCGACCCGTGGTGGCTGACGAGGTACTCACAGGCCAGCGCCTGGTTGGCAAAACTCATATCCATTACCGACGCGGGGTGCCCTTCGGCCGCGGCGAGGTTGATCAGTCGTCCCTCGCCCAGCAAGTTGATGCGTTTACCGTCCGGCAGCGTGTACTGGTCGACGTCCTTGCGAATACGCTTCTTTCTGGTCGCCATCTTTTCCAGCGCCTCGATGTCGATTTCGACGTTGAAATGCCCCGAGTTGGTCACGATGGCGCCGTCCTTCATTCGTTCAAAATGTTCCTGGCCGAAAACGGCGATGTCGCCGGTCAGCGTGCAGAACACGTCTCCCATCCCGGCCGCCTGCAGCCCCGGCATGACCTGAAAACCGTCCATCACCGCTTCCAGCGCCTTGACAACCCAGACCACTTCACTCGCCGGTGGACTTGGC
>CBDVDJ010000320.1:0-4427 GCA_965372695.1 uncultured bacterium | reverse complement strand
GAAAGCCGCGCCCCGGCCAGGTCGGCCCAGCTCGCCTCGACCTCCGCCAGCGCCGCCGTCTGCGCCTTGTTGATCCGGCCCCACAGGTCTATTTCCCACATCGCGTCGAGCGATACGCCGAACGAATTGCTGTGAATCGACTTGTCGCCGGGGATCGGAATGCCGAGGAGGATGTTCTTTCGCCGGCCTGCGTTCAAGCCGGCGGAGAGCTGGGGCCATTTGTCGGCGCCGACGATCCCGGCGATTGCCGCCGCCTGTTCGACACGGGCCGCGGCGGCCACGAGGTCGAAGTTCTGCAGCAACGCTTCCTCGACGACGGAGTCGAGGTCGGCCACGCCGAAGTCTTGCCACCACTGGGTGTTGTTCGTCGTCACCGCCGCCGTGTCGAGGTCGCCCGCCGTCCACATACCCGGCGCTTCGATTTCGACCGGCGGGGGTTGATACTCCGGCGCCGAGGCACAGCCGGCCAGCACGAGGGCCGCCGCCAGTACCAGCGCTACCATCAGTGTCGTTCTCACTTCGATTCCTTTCCTGCCGCCTCCGGCATCGGCGCCTGTATACCGGCCACCAGAAAACGCGTGAGCCGCCCCGTCAACTCGTCGGGGTTCTTCAACCACGCGTGGCCTCGAGCCTTGCCCGGGTGAATCCTGGGCGCAATCACGGTGAATACCATTGCGCCCACCACCATGTGCAACCGCCACTCGACTTCGCCGCGGTCGAGGCCCGGCATCGCCCGGCCGATCGCTCTGCTGAACCGCATTGCCACTTCGGCGAACGCATCGCGTAACACGCCCCCCGTCAACAGAGCAGGTTCGGTGATTACCTGGCCCATCAACCTGGGGATGATTTCCTCGACCCCGCCGGCGCAGTGGCGCCGCATGACTGGATCGAGAAACGCCCTGATCACGTCCTCCAGCGGCGCCGCACGATCGCCGAATTCGGACTCCAGGGCATCGAGCCGGTCGAGACGCTCCCGGTTCAATTCGGCGAGCCTGCGTTTGAAGACCGCCTCGATGAGTCCGTCTTTGGACCCAAAGTGATAGTGCACCGCGGCGGTATTCACGTCGGCTTCCTTGATGACGGCACGAACGGATGTGGCGGCAAATCCGTTGTCAACAAACAACTTCTCTGCTGCGTCCAGTATCTTTTCCTTGGTATTCATATCAGACATGGTTCCTCCAGTTCCAGCACATGATTGAACTGGAGGATCCAGTTCAATCATGTGCTTGATTAAAGCACATGATTGAATTCCGGTCAATCCCTGAATTCCGGCCCCGCTGGATTCGCGCTCCGGGCGGCCATTCCACACGCTGTCCGATCCCGGACGAGCCCCCCTGGCCACGTGCTATAATGAGAGCCTCACCCCACCTCCCCGCACACGCACCCGAAAGGACAGTTATCGTGTTACGTTCAGAAAAAGCCCTCTGTGCGATTATGATCGTCCTTGGAACGTCTTGTTCGGTATTGGGGTACAGCGAAGAGTCCGCCCGCTTCAACGACAGAGACCCCGCCGTGTTGTCCTCACGAACGATCACCGATGCCCGGAGCGACAAGGTCACGCTCGTACGCGCCGCGATCAACGGTGAGGACCGGGGCTGGTTCCTCCTCGCCAGCGGTTCGTATTTCTGCATCATCGACGCCGCGTATATCCCTCGGATCGAAGGCCTTTCGAAACAGGACGAGAGCGAAATACGGTACCCGTGCAAGCTACCCGTCACCGTATACCGGGCCGGATCGCTCTCGGTCGGAAGACTCACGATCAAAAATCTCGACATCGCCGCCCTCGACCTGTCGCGACTGATAGACGCCGTCGACGAGGAGATCACGGGTATCATCGGATATCCCGTTTTCGCCCGAGCTGTCGTCGAGATCCGGTACGGACAGGACGGCGCCGACGACAGGATCTCCATATTTGATCCCGATTCGTTCGAACTGTCCGGCGGCGAATGGCAGCCGCTCGGGCTCTACAATTTTCAGCCGGTGTTGCAGGGCCGCATCAATCGACAGCACAGTGCGCCCTTCGCCATCGAAACGGGCGCGAGCGGAAACGTGTCGTTCTATTCCGTTTTCACGGCAACTCACGACGTGAACGAGGGCCGTCCGACGGTCGAGAAAACCGCCTCTACGCTGTGCGGAGAGGCGACCGAACTGGAGACCACGGTAAGGGTGTTCGAGATCGCCGGGAAAACGTTTGAGAACCTGCCCGTGACCATCATGCAGCCGGGTTCTATTTCAGATGTTGCGCCGGGCGGAGTGGGGGGAATTGTCGGCCGGGGATTGTTCGAAGATCATGTTGTTGTATTCGATATGAAGAATCGGCGGTTCGCTCTTGTCGGCGAGTAGATACTCGTCTGCGGACGCGGTGCGGCATTCGACGACGAGCTATTTGCCGCTCTCCATCTGGCGGATCTTGAGCCCCAGCGCCACAACGAGGAGGGTAATAAACAGAGTGGCCAGGCCGAAGCCCCGGCGGCGAAAATAGAAGTCTTTGATGGTTTCGTCGGCCAGCGTGAGCGCTTCTTCCACCTTGGCCACGCCTTCGTCGGTCTTCGGGGAAACCTTGTCGGGGTCGAACGTGTGCACGAGTGTTCGCGCCTGAATGAGACTCTGGTGGGCTTCCTGCAGAAGAAACACGATATCCACGTCGTCCATCCCCTTGCGGTGAACTTCTTCCCGCTTTTCAACCGCCAACTCAAAGAGCGTGGATAACGTCGTCAGATAAGTATGGATCAGCTCCGCCGCCGCGTAACCGTTGTCGCCCGTTTCATGGCAGTCCATGCAGGTCGATTCGGAACCGGTGCCCACCATCGCGTCGCTCGTTTTGAGCACGCGGTGATTACCGTGACACTCCTCGCACGCGACCAGGTTTTCCCTCTCAAACACTGCCGCCAACGGCGACGCCTCGAAGAACTGCATATTATTGACGTGGCACTGTCCGCACACCTGGGTGATAGACTCGACGTCGGGTGGAAGCGCGCCGTGGTTGCCGTGACAGTCGTTACAAGCCGGGGCCCCGGTGTCCTCGCGTTCGAGCAGTGCGACACCGTGTACGCTCTCGGCGTACCTGTCGAACTGGTTCGTCGGGATGCCGTACCCGGACATGTAATCGGCGTCTCCGTGACAGCGGTTGCACGTCCCGGGAACGTTGAGGGGATGGACTAGCGAGCGCGTGTCGCTCGCGGGCAGGATTGCGTGCGACGAATGGCAGCTGGTACAGTCCGCCACCTTCGCGTCGCCGGTAACGAGCAACTGGCCGTGCAGGCTCGTGAAGTACTGCGCCACCTGGTCGGTCTGGATACGCGGCTGGTAACGGCGCATGAAGTTGATGTCCGAGTGACAGGCCCCGCAGAACTCGGGAATCTCGCCGCGGGCCGGCACTCCGATAAACCCGCTGGCTTCCGACATCGCAACATCGCCGTCATCCGTCGTCGGGTCGCCACCGTGGCAGCCGGCGCAGGAAAGGCCCGGCTGCATGTGCGCGTCGTCGTCGTTGAAGTGCTCGGGCAGATAGTCTTCGTCCCGGTGGCAGACGTAACACTGATCCTTCTCGAGATACCTCTTCAACTCTTTCTCGGCGTCGGAATCTTCCTGTTGCTGGCCGAGCGACACCGCCGCAAACACAACTGTCATCGTCAATACGAAGACACAGACCGTTGCGATGGCCCCGATTCCGCGATATATTGTGTGCGCCTGTTTCACTCGAGGTAACCCCATATCGTCATGACGAGTATGAAAACGATGCCGATGACGCCGATCAACGTCATCAGGGAAGCGCCCTTCTCGGGGTGAAGCTTCTTTTCCCAGAACGGCACCAGCATCCAGCCCAGCCCCACCAACCCGAAGCCGACGATGCCAAGAATCTCGCCCTCGATGAACCACACGTGAGCCGGTATAAATTTCAACGTCTGGAACATGAACATGAAGTACCACTCCGGCTTGATTCCCTCCGGGGCGGAGGCGAACAGGTCGGCCTTTTCCCCCAACTCCCACGGAAAGAACACGGCGAGGTACAAGAGCAGATTGAGTACGATCAGCCACAGCAGCGCGTCGCGCAGCAGGAAGTTGGGAAAGAACGGCATGTTCTGCTTCTTGCTGTCGGGAAGCCGTTCCACCCAGGCCGGTGCGTGCATCCCCTGGCGCTGTACGAACATAAGGTGTCCCACCAGCAGAATCGTCATCAGCGCGGGCAGTATGGCAATGTGAATCGCGTAGAACCGCGACAGGGTCGCGCCGGTCACGTCCTCGCCGCCGCGCAGGAGCGTCTTGATCGGTTCGCCGATCAACGGCACCGCACCGACGATGTCGGTGCCGACCTTGGTGGCGAAGTAAGCCAGTTCGTTCCACGGAAGCAGATAACCGGTGAATCCGAAGCCGAGCACCAGCACGAACAGCAGAAACCCGCTGATCCACGTGAGTTCTCGCGGTTT
>CBDVDJ010000319.1:0-4432 GCA_965372695.1 uncultured bacterium | reverse complement strand
ACCTTTTCCACGACGTACCCGGGCATCGACCCGTTGACCTGACCGGCGAGTTCAATGAACCGGGCTTCGAACCCGGCCAGTTTGGCCTTCCACGACAGGTAGAACGGATCGATCGGAATACAGTGTCCACCGAGGCCGGGCCCCGGATAAAACGGCATGAAGCCGAACGGCTTGGTGGCCGCCGCGTCGATCACTTCCCATACGTCGATATCCATCTTGTTACACATCAACGCTATTTCGTTCACAAGGCCGATATTGACGCTGCGAAACGTATTTTCGAGCAATTTGACGGTCTCGGCAACCTTCGCTGAGCTCACCGGGACGATCGTGCTGAGCGACGATGAGTACAACGCCGACGCCGCCTCGGTACAGGCCGCCGTCACGCCCCCCACGACCTTGGGGATATTGTGCGTCCCGAACTGCGGATTGCCGGGGTCGACGCGCTCGGGTGAAAACCCGAGATAGAAATTGCGCCCCACTTCGAAAGAGTCGGACGTGAGCATGGGAAGAATGACCTCTTCGGTCGTTCCCGGGTAGGTCGTGCTCTCGAGAATAATCAACATCTGGTCGTGAAGGTACTCCTGGATCTTCTCCACGGCGCTCACGATATAAGAGATGTCGGGGTCGCGCGTCTTGCGCAGCGGCGTAGGCACGCAGATATTCACCGTATCCACGTCCGCCAGCACGGCAAAGTCCGTCGTCGCCCTCAGCCGGCCCTGATCGAGCGCCGTACGAATGTCTTTCGACTCCACGTCCTTGATGTAGCTCGTGCCCTCATTGACGAGCTTGACCTTCTTCTCGTCGACGTCGATCCCCACTACATCGAAGCCGGCACGGGCAAACTCGACGAGCAACGGCAGGCCCACATAGCCCAGGCCGATGACGCTCAGCCGCGCCTCCTTCGAACGTATTTTTTCTGTCAGATCCATGTAGTCCCTTCCTTGAAACGATCTTACCTTATACGGGTTCGCCAATTGCGGCAAGCGTTGATTGCGGCGTTCGAGGGGAGGTCGACACCCGGCTCGCTAATCGGATATCTCCTCAATTAGCTCTTCGGTGGTCAGAACGAGGTTCTTGCCCGATCGCTTGGCCTGGTAGAGCGCCTTGTCGGCGGCCGAGATCAGGTCTCTCACGGTGTAACCATCGCGCGGAAACATCGATATCCCTGCGCTGCACGTAAGAATACCCGGTTTCTCGTTGTTGAACCGATGGCGCGCCACCGCCTGCAGGGCCCGTTTCGTGACCTGGGCGGCCCCTTCGATTTCCGTCTGGGGCAGCAGGATACCAAACTCGTCACCGCCATACTTGCACACCAGGTCGATCTCCCGGCACGCGTCCCTGAGCAGCCCTGCGATCTCCTTGAGCGCCTGGCTGCCGCTGAGGTGGCCGCGCTCGTCGTTGAAACTTTTCAGGTTGTCGACGTCGAGCATCACGAACGAAAACGATTGATTGAATCGGCGCCCACGCTTGATCTCGGCTTCCAGAGATGAAATAAGGTACCGGTAATTGTAGGCCGACGTGAGCCCGTCGGTGATGGCCTCTTTCTCCAGTTTCTGGTACAACAGCGCATTCTCGACGGCGATGGCCGCGTGGTTTGCCAGCATCGTCATCAGTTTGATGTCCTCCGCCGTATACATCGCCCCGTCGTCGCGGTGAATGGCGAGCAGCAGGCCGAACATCGACCGCTTTGCAACGAGCGGAGCCGAAATGATCGTGCGATTTCCAGTATCGTCATCGAGATAACGGTCGGTCAGCGCCGGGAGGTCGAAGGCGAGCTCTTCGCCTTTCTGGTATCCCTGGCTCCCCCCGCCCTCTTTCATCACCCAGTGCCGCACGTTGGCGGTGTCTGCGATGGACCGGATGTCCAGGTCGGACACACCCGATGAATTCCTTGATTTCGTGTATTTTACGATCCCCTTATCGCCCAGCTCCAGCAGATGCACCCGTTCCGCGTCGAGAACCGTCAGCGAACAGTCGAGAAGCCGCTCGATTATGATTTTTTTGTCGTTTCCGGCTATTATAAGGCTGTTTATCTCCGACAAAGTGGAGAAAAGCAGGTCGCGATATTTGTCAAATTTCTTCATAGCAACAGGTTGCCGCGTTGATTTAAAGTACGGACGTAGCCCAGGGAAAGACCGCAGGGAACAGCGCGAGATGTGCAATTCCTATGCCACGAAACGCGCTAACTCCAAGTGATATATTTTATTAAACGGTTTACGGCGGCCGGGGCGCCCAACCCATGGAGGAGTTGAAACTTGGGGGCGTCGACACGAGCCGGGCTCCGGGTACGATGCCCGGGGCGGGAGGGCTACCTGTCCCGCCGGTACCTCTGGTGTTGGGAGAATTCCCTCACCGAACGGATGTTATTTACGCAGGACCGCGCCACGACCACCGCTCCGAGGAGAAACACCACGGGCACGGCGAGTTTGACCGGAAGTGAAATCGTGGACGTCTGGGCGTTGATCGCCTGGTACGCGCGTATGCCGGCAGCGAACAGCGCCACCGCCAGCATCGCCTTGATGATGGCCATCGACCACGTCGAGGCCGCGTATTCCCGGCGCTGACGCGAACTCGTCTGCAGGCGCGAAGTGAATTTCTTCGAACGTCGGACCTTGCGCGGACGGATGAACATCGCGATTTATTCCTGCTTGGGGAGATCTTCGTAGTCGGCGTCTTCGATGTCGTACGGGGTAAGATCCTTGTACGCGGTGTCGTCGACCGCGTCCGGGCCGGGCGAACCGTGGACGGACGGACGCTTGCGCCCACCGCCCCGGATCTTCCCCAGAAAAGAGCCGATCAGCCGAAACGCCAGAATGGCCATTATGATGCTGAAAAAGAACTTGAGCATGACAATTCCAAAATACCAAACGACGATGCGAAGCCCAAAGACTTTCGCATCGTCGTAAAATGGTACGCCCTACAGGATTCGAACCTGCGACCTTTGGCTCCGGAGGCCAACGCTCTATCCAGCTGAGCTAAGGGCGCCTCGTCTATGACCGGTCGGCGAGCAGTTCACCGGCCAGCGCGATGCGTTTGTCGCTTCCTTCCCTGCCACCCAGCATCCTCGCGACTTCGCGTTTTCTTTCTTCACCCGCCACCGTACTCACCCCTGCGACGGTGCGGCCCTCCCGGCTGCTCTTCGACACCACGAGATGCCGTTCACCCGCGGCGGCGATCTGCGGCATGTGAGTAATACAAATTATTTGATATCGGGCACTCAGTTCAAGGAGTTTTTTGGCAATCACTCCCCCGAGGTCGGCGCCGATACCCGCGTCGAGTTCGTCGAACACGAGGACGGCCCGCCGGCCAGTATGGCCGCGGCCTGCCTGGAGCGTCTGCTTCAGGGCCAGAGATATCCTCGAAATCTCTCCCGTCGACGCGATCTCGTCGACCGGGCCCTCGGCCTCTCCCGGGTTCGTCCGGACCAGGAAACGCACCACATCGGCCCCGTCGGGACCGGCTTTTACCTGCTTCCCGCCCACCTCGAGGGGACCATCGGGCGCCGGATCGGGTTCGACCACAGATCTGAAACGCGCTCCCTTGATGACCAGCGCCCCGAGTTCGCGCGTCATATCATCGTCGAGTCCACGGGCCGCCTTGCGGCGCGCGCGCGTCAGGACGGCGGCGGCTTTGTGGAGCGAGTCGGCGGCAACGCGGCGGGACTCCTCGAGTTGCCGGCGTGTTTCGTCCTCGAATACCACGCTGTCGAGCTCGCGCCGCCACTCCTGGCAACTAGACACCAGGTCATCCGCGTCCATTCCGTACCGCCGTTCGAGTTCGAGCAGATACGAACGCCGGTCGCGCAGGACAGCGAGCCGGCCGGGGTCGAATTCAAATCCGTCGATCCACGAACGCACGCCGTCGGCACAGTCGCGAAGCGCCACCTCTGCTTCTTCCAGCTGGCTGAGGAAATCGCCCAGGCGTGCGTCGACGTCGGCCACCCGCGAGAGACTCCGTATTGCCTGCGACACGGCCGCCGTTGTGCCGTCGACGTCGTCGTCACCCTCGAGGAGACCGTGGACGAGCGCGAGCGCCTCGACCACCCGCTCCGCATTTTCCAGCAGTCCGATCGCGGAATCCAGATCTTTCATTTCGCCGGGTTCGATTGCCGCCCGTCCGATCTCTTCGATTCGGTGGCGGAGCAGCTCTTCCTTTTCCCGCACAAGGGCGGCCCGGCGATCGAAGTCCGCCAGTTCGTTCCCCGCCCGCGTAAAGACGGACAGCGACTCCCGGTAACCATCGAGCATCTTGTCGTGACCGCCATAGGCGTCGAGGTACCCGACGTGGGTCGCGGGGTCCCTCAAGCGGAGTTGTTCGTTTTGTCCGTGGGGCTCGATCCAGAGAGAGCAGGTTTCCTGCAGCTGTTTCACGGGCGCGGCCACCCCGTCGATGAACGCGAAACTCCGGCCGTTGGAGCGGATCTCCCGGCGAA
>CBDVDJ010000318.1:0-4435 GCA_965372695.1 uncultured bacterium | reverse complement strand
GTGGTTTCTCGTTACCGTCGCGGCCGCCGTCGTGCTCGCCGTATCGCTGGCCGGATGGCTGGCGTCGCGTTTCAGCCGCCCGTTGATGGAACTCGCCGACAAGACTTCTCGTATCGACCTCGACCGCCTCGACGTGGACTTCGATACCAATCGCAACGACGAAGTGGGGGCGTTGTCGCGGCTGCTGGCGGCGATGACCGTCAGGCTGCGCGCGAGCGCGCACCGTATCCGCGATGCCGAACGCCGCGCGACGGTTGGCGAGCTGGCGCGGCAGGTGAACCACGACATCAAGAACGGGTTGACGCCGATCCGGAACGTGTTCCGTCACCTCCTCCAGCTGGCGGAGGAACAACCCGGAGAGCTGCCCTCCGTGTTCGACGAGCGCAAGGGAACACTGGACTCGGGGATGACGTACCTCGAGAACCTCGCGTCCAGGTATGCGCGGCTTCATCCGCGCCCTGAACGCCGGCCGTGTGACGTCAACGAAATCGTCCGGAATGTCGTGGCCGATTTGCGGCCGCCGGAAAGTGCGGCGGTATTGCGCGCCGGGCTGTGCGACGCTGCGGTCGTCATGGGCGATCCATTGTCGATTCGCCGCGTGCTGGAAAACCTGGTGGGTAACGCGATCGACAGCCTGGAGGCCGGCGGGGGAGAGGTGGTGGTATCGACGGCGCTGTCCGGCGTGGCCGGGGGTGACCCGGGCCGCCGCGTGCGCATCACGGTTGCGGACACGGGCGCGGGCATGAGCGACGAAGAGCGGGAAAAAGTGTTCGACGACTTTTACACGACCAAGGAAAATGGGACGGGACTGGGGCTCTCCATCGTGAGGCGGCTGGTGATGGACCTCGACGGCGCCCTGGAGGTGGAGAGCGAAACGGGCAAGGGCAGCCGTTTTGTCGTCGATCTCCCCGCGGTGGAGTCGTAGCCGAACGTTGAACCGGGAAGGAATTCGCACGTGTCACTGATACTGGTTGTAGACGACGTTGCCACGCTGGCGGAGCAGTACTCGTACGATTTAAAGAGGGTGGGAGGGTACGAGACAATCGTGGCCACGGGTGGCCAGGAAGCGCTCGACACGATCGCGCTCGAGCCGGTCGACTGCGTGATCCTCGACCTCGAGATGCCCGGCGTCGACGGATTCGAGGTGTTGCGGCGTCTGAAGAAAAAGGGGATCCAGATCCCCGTCATCGTCTACACGGGTACCGGTGACTACGAGCGCTGCGTCAAGGCGATCAAACTGGGTGCGTACAATTTTGTCGACAAGGCCGAGTCGATGGAGCGCGTGGTCAGGGAAGTGGACAACGCCCTCGAGCGGTCGGCGCTCGAGGCCGAAGTGGCGTCGCTCCGGCGGAACGTCGGCGCGGACACGCCGCTGCTGGGATCGAGCGCGGCGATGGCGCGGCTCAAGGAGCAGATCGGCCGCGTGGCGGGAATCCCGAGTTCGGTGCTGATCGGCGGCGAGAGCGGTACGGGCAAGGAACTCGTGGCCCGCGAGCTCCACCGCCTCGGCGCGGGGTCCGGCAAGCCGTTCGTGGCGATCAACAGCGCGGCGCTTCCGGAGAACCTCGTCGAGAGCGAGCTGTTCGGCCACGAACGAGGCGCGTTCACCAGTGCCGACCGTACGCGGCGCGGCGCGTTCGAACTGGCCTCCGGGGGAACGCTCTTTCTCGACGAGATCGGCGAACTGCCGTTGGCGGCGCAGGCGAAGTTGTTGCGGGTACTCGAGGACCGGCGCGTGACGCGTCTCGGCGGCGAGAAGACTTTCGAAGTCGACGTTCGCGTCGTGGCGGCGACGAACCGCGACCTCGAGAAGGAAATCGAGGCGGGACGCTTCCGCCAGGATCTGTATTTCAGACTCAACGTGCACATCCTCGAGGTGCCGCCGCTTCGCGACCACCTGTCCGACATCCCCGAACTCGTGGGCCAGTTTCTCGCCACGACGTGCGAGCGCTTCGGCGTGAAGACGAAACGGATCGACCCGGCCGCGATGGACAAACTGATGGCGTGCGAATGGCGGCGGAACAACGTGCGTGAACTGCGGAACATCATCGAGCGCATGGTGATCGCGACCGACGCCGATCTCATTGGACCCGGCCACGTCCCCGCCGAAATCCTCGGCGATGTGCCGGCCCCCGCGGCCGACTCACGCCGGACGTTTCAGGAACTCAAGGCCGAGGCCGAGCGCCGGATCGTTGTGGCCGCCCTCGACCGCAACGACTGGCACATCACCCGCACCGCGCAGGACCTCGGTCTCGCCGACCACGCGAGTCTGCTAAAGATCATGCGCCGCCACGACCTCAAGCGATCCTGATGCCGATGAGTGTCCGTGTGGACACATTGCTCCCTCCTTTTATGTGTTCGTGTGGACACATCTTCGCCTTCATGGCTTTCCGCCTGACTCCGTAATTGTCTATATGACAATATGATATACTGATCGTTCCAGTCTGGCCCCCGGCTTGCGCTAGCGAACCTCCGACAGCAGATATAACCCAACCCGCCCCGCGAGGGGTGAACCAGAGGAGGATCGTCATGTTGAACAAACTCAAAAACCCCATCGTGATCGTCAGTACCCTCGGCTTCATCGCCATGGTGCTGATTTTCGTTTCCAGTTACGACTGGATGAGCGACGAGGGCGATAAATCCAGCACGTCGTCCCGGATCGTGAAGCGATCCGCGCCCGTCACCGTCGCCCGGTCCGTGCCGACGACCGAGCCGGCGCGCGTCGTGGCGAGCGAGCCCGTCGAAGTGGCCGTCGCTGATCCCGAACCGCCGAAGGAAGTCACTTACGAAGAGGCCGAGGCGGCGTACCTCGAGCGCAACTACGCACAAGCCGCGTCTCTGTTCACGCGCTACACCGAGCGCAAGAGCGAGAACCCGTGGGGCTTCTACATGCTGGGCCTGTCGTCGTGGAAGGCCGGCGACAGCGACACCGCCGAGTTCGCGTTCGAACGCGCCCTCGAGCTCGACCCCGGCCACGTCAAGAGCCACATCAATCTCACGCGCGTGCTGCTCCAGACGGGCCGTCCCGACTACGCGCTCGTCCAGGCCGGCGAAGCGCTCGACATCGACCCCGAGTCGAATGACGCGCTGCGCCTTCGCGGCGTCGCGTACCAGCGGCTCGGCAAAGCCGAAGAGGCCATCGACGCGTACCGGCGCGCGATCAAGATCGACGACACCGACGCCTGGTCGATGAACAACCTCGGACTGCTCTTCATCGAAGAGGGCCGTGTCGACGAGGCGCTGCCCGCCCTGGCCCGCGCCGTCGAATTGCGCGAAGACATCGCCGTCTTCTTCAACAACCTCGGTATGGCACTCGAGCTGACCGGAAGCATCCGCGCCGCCGAAGAAACCTACGCCAAGGCGATGGCCGTCGACGGCGGGCACGACAAGGCGTACGCCAACTTCATCCGCGTCGAGGAAGTCGTGGAAGTCGAAGGCGTCGAGAGCGTCGACCTCGCCGCGCTCGCGCAGGAGTTCATCGAAGAGATCGGCACGTGGACCGTGGCCGCGGCTGACGGAACCGACACGGAGCCGCACGACAGCGCGGACTTGTCCGCCGAAGCTATTCTTGTGAGCGAAGTCCACGAAGTGGGCGAAGTCCACGCAGTGGGCGAAGCCGCCGCCGACACAACGGACGTCGATCGGTAGAAAGATCAGGGGTATCGACTCCGCAAGTCGGCGAACGAGCGCCCCGTTCCGGATGGTCCGGAGCGGGGCGCTTTTGCGGTTCGCCGCTGAGACGGTTGTGAGATGCGTCGGAAGGTTCTGGTAACAGCTTATATTACAAGACGATATAACTTTGACAGGAATAGTGGGTCGGGTTATACTCTATTGGCCATCACACTCCGAAAGGGTGATATGGGTCACAAGATTTCCACCATACGACGCACGCTCCTGGTCCCGCTGATCGCCGCGGTCGCCGTCGCCTCGGCGTCGGGTGCCCGGGCGCAAACGGACACAACGGCCACGGCGGAACAATCCCACTGGGGGACTCTCAAGGTCCACATCCTCTACACATGGCCTATGGGGGACAACTACGTCGAGGCGTTCAATACGTGCGACGAGGCGTTTCTCAGTTTCCTGGATTTCAACAGCTCCATCAATGTCAACGAGACCATCGGCGGTTTTGTCGGCTTCGAATACGTGCTTGCCCATCGCTACGGCATCGAGGGCACACTCCTGTTCTGGCGCAAGGTCGTCGATCTGAAGTTTGAGGTGGAGGGTTACGAAGTTGCGGGGACGCCCAGCTTCATCATGCCGATCCTGGGATTCAACTATCACTTCTTCAAGGGAAAGCAGACGGACCTGTACGCGGGACCGCTGCTGGGCCTGGGGATCCTCGCGACGGGATGGGGGTACGAAGACCTCACTATCGGCAAGGATGTGGCGCTGGGGTTGAACCTGGCGCTGGACTACTACGTGGACGATTCGTGGA
>CBDVDJ010000317.1:0-4461 GCA_965372695.1 uncultured bacterium | reverse complement strand
TCTGCTGTCCCGCCGGAAACGTGTCGACGATCCGGTTGATCGATTCGAACGTCGAATTGGTGTGCAGTGTGGCCAGCGCGAGGTGGCCGGTTTCGGCGATCGTGAGCGCCGCCGACATTGTCTCGAGATCGCGCATCTCGCCGATGAGAATAACGTCGGGGTCCTGCCGCAGCACGTGCTTCAGCGCCTGTGCGAAGGAATCCGTATCCGCCTTGACTTCGCGCTGGTTGACGATGCATTTCTTGTGCTGATGGATGTACTCGACCGGGTCCTCGATCGTAATAATGTGTTTGCGGCGCTCGCTGTTGATCTTGTCGATAATGGAGGCGAGCGTTGTCGACTTGCCCGATCCCGTCGGCCCGGTTACGAGGATCAATCCGCGCTGACGGTTGGAGAGATCCTCGATTACCTTCGGCAATCCCAGGTCGCGGAAACTCAGGATCTCGTAGGGAATCTGCCGAATGGCGAGGCTGACCACGCCTCGTTGCATGAACACGTTGCCCCTGAAGCGGCTCAGTCCCTTGACGCCGAACGAGAAATCGAGTTCTTTGTCCGCCTCGAAGCGCTTCTGCTGCTCCTCATTCAGGACGCTGTACGTGATGGCCTGGGTGACCTCCGGCGTGAGCGGATCGTGCTCCGTACCCGTGATAACCCCGTCGATCCGAAGTTGAGGCGGCACGCCGGCGGTAATGTGGAGGTCCGACGCTTTGTTGTCGATCATTTCCTGCAGCAGGTCGCGAAGGTTTACCATAATCTCCTCTTCAGTCGTGAGCGGTCTCTCGCAGAACTTCTTCCAATGACGTCTGGCCCTTTTTGAACTTGTCCAGACCGTCGATGCGCAATGTCATCATTTCGTCGTCCATGGCGGACTGTTTGATTTCGGCCGTCGATCCGCGCTCGATAATCAGCTCGCGGATCTTCGGCGTGATCTCCATCACCTCATAGAGACCGAGGCGTCCCTTGTACCCGGTGCTGTTGCACGCCACGCACCCCTTGGCCTCGAACAGGCTCAATTCGCCCTCTGACTCCTCGATCCCGAGCTCCCGGAGCGCTTCTTCGTGCATCTTGACGGGCTGCTTGCACTTGTCGCACAAGCGGCGCACGAGCCGCTGGGCGATGATCATGAGCACCGAGCTCGATACGAGGAACGGCTCGATACCCATGTCGATGAGACGGTTGACCGAGCTGGCCGCGTCGTTGGTATGCAGGGTGCTCATCACAAGGTGGCCCGTCAGGGCTGCCTTGGTGGCGATAGATGCTGTCTCGAGGTCTCGAACCTCACCAACCATGATGATGTTCGGGTCCTGGCGGAGGAACGCTTTGAGCGCCGCCGCAAACGTCAGCCCGATTTCTTCGCGGACGTTGACCTGATTGATACCTTCGAGGTTGTACTCGACCGGATCCTCGGCCGTCATGATGTTCGAATGGGGCCGGTTGATCTTGTTGAGCGCCGAGTACAGGGTAGTCGATTTGCCCGATCCTGTCGGACCGGTAACGAGCACCATCCCGTATGGCTGCTCGATTGCGTCCAGAAACTTGGCCAGCGCGACGCTATGAAAGCCGAGCTTGGTCAGGTCGATCTGAAGGTTGCTTTTGTCCAGGATTCGCATAACGATCTTCTCGCCGAAAATGGTCGGCAGCGAACTGACACGAAGGTCGATCGATTTGTTGTGCATGCGGATCTTGATGCGTCCGTCCTGCGGGACGCGTTTCTCGGCGATGTCGAGGTCGGCCATGATCTTGAGTCGAGAGATGGTGGCGTTCTTCATTTTGAACGGCGGCGACATCATCTCGTGGAGTTGACCGTCGATGCGGAAGCGCACGCGAACCATCTTCTCGTAGGGCTCGATATGGATATCACTCGCGCCCTTGGCGACCGCGTCCGATATAAGGCTGTTGACCAGCTTGACCACCGGGGCAGCGGCCGACTGTACGTTCTCGTCCTCGATATCCTCGTCGTCATCTTCGACAATCTCGAAGTCCTCCTCGATCTCACCCATGATGGACGCGAGCGAGTCGGCGGAGTCGTAGAGGCGGTCGATTGATTTCTTGATGGCCGATTCGGTCGCTACGACCGGCTTGACCTCGAAGCCCGTGATGAATTTGATGTCGTCGATGGCAAAAATATTGTCAGGGTTTGCCATCGCCACGGTGAGTACGCGCCCTTCGCGCTTGACGGGAACGACCTGGAATTTGGTGGCGACGTCGGCGGGGATGAGGTCGACTGCCGAACCGTCCACTTCGAACGAATCCAGATCGACGGCCGGCACGTTATAAACCTGCCCCATGAATTCGGCGAAGGCCATCTCCGAAATGGCTCCCGTCTTGACCAGGTTGTAACTCAGCGTCCCTCCGCCGTCCTGTTGCGAATCGAGGGCCTTGCTCAACTGTTCCTGGCTGATGAGACTGGAATCGAGTAGTTTTTGGGCAATCTTATCTCTCAAGAAACACTACCTCCCGAGTGCGCGCGGAAGCGGTCCCGAAACCGGGCGGCCACGCCGTTGGGCGACGCAACGCCCCGCTCCGCAAATTGTCGAGCAAGCGGCCCGGAAAACTCCGGGGCAGGATACATATCTGTCGATAAATTGGTCAACTTGAGGCGATCCGCAAAGTTTGTGCCCGCACCGTCGCATCCCTGCGGACGGCGGTATTCGTTCTGTTCCATATAGTTGAGTGCAGTCTGTTAAGAGGAGCTGTTACGCCGGGACTTGCATTGTTGCAGGGCAGTTGCAATTTGCGACCGCGGTCGACACCCGTGAATCACGGCCCCGTCGGAGTGTCGAGCAGGGCGAGCCGCTTGAACCGGGCGACTGATTTTTCGCCGATTCCTCTCACCCTCAGTAAATCGTCCCATATTTTGAAAGGCCTCTTGCCACCTCTTGCATCGCATATCCTGGCAGCAAGTACCGGACCAATGCCCGGAAGGAGGGCGAGCGATTCGGGCGGCGCCGTGGAGAAAAAAAATAGCGGGTGGGAAATAAATGCAGGGGGGAGTTCTTGTGATACTGGCGGCACGATCAAGCCGGAAAATTCGGACACGGCCGGCACGTCTTGCCGGTCTCCGTCGCGCCATCGGATTCCTGTCCGGACGGTGTTATCGACGAGCCCCGGCAGGGCAAGCAACAGGAACAATATCCACGCTCCGGCGATCCGCCGCATCCCTTCCTCCCATCCTGCTCCCTGCGCCGGCCACCGTCAGTCGAAGAGTTTCCAGGTAATCCCGTACACGAAAGTCCGGGGCGTCATCAGGTAACCTTCGATCGTCTGGTACTGCGCGTCGAGTACATTCATCAACATCAGGTACATGTCGGCGCCCAGCAGGCGCCCGTCGAGCTTGACGTTGAGCACATGGTACGAGGGCAGCTCGCCACCGTGCAGCGTCATCCGTTCGCTCCGGTACGTGTAGTCGAGGCCGACGTAGAGGGCGCTCGTCGACTCGAAGTAGCTGCGCCCGAACCGGAATGACGCGTGGGCGTTCCAACGAGGTACGGTAACAAAGTACGAGACCCGGTCACCGACGGTGGCCGATGCGGCTCCGGTCAGCAACGCCTCGTACGCGCCGAGCCGCCCGTCGAGGCGGACACGGTCCTCGATAACGCCCGCGGTTTCCGTCTGGCCGTTTTGCGCGACGAGCCAGCGATCGCCGTCGATGTCGGTGCTGGTAAAGGCAATGGGCCGATGGACCCTCAGGGCCAGCGCGCGCAGTTCGTTGGTGATCGGACCCGACCGCACCGTGGCCCGTCCCCCGGCCTCCCAGCCGTATTCGCTCTCCAGGTACCGGTTGCCCGACAGCGGCACCCCCGGCGCCCCGGGGTCCGTGTGCACGGGCAGAAACAACTCGCCGAGGTTCGGCATGCGATACCCTCGCCTGATATAGAGTTGCGCGGCGTGGCGGCCGAAATCCCGTTCGGCGGCGAATGATCCCCCCCACCCCGCCGTCATTCCCGTATAGCTCACACCACTGAGCTGGGCCCGTGTGGTAAGCCCGCCGCCGTTCTCGGCGACGGCACTCACCCTCGCCGTCGACTTGCGGAGCTGTCCGTCGTCCGACGCCCCGCCGACGTTCTGGACCCAGTTGATGTTTTCAAATCCGCCTCCGATCGACACATTCCGGCGAACGGAGCCGAGCACGCGCAGATCGGCGAAAGCGGCGGTGGCGAGATTGACGGTGTTGGAGTCGGGGGGTTGCCCCGGCCCTGGATCGAAGTTGGCGTCGTATCCGCGAGAGTAGATATTGAACCGAAGGCGTCCCATGGTCGAGTTGATGGAAGCGAGGTAACCGCCCAATCCCTGCTGCGCCAGCGACGACTCGAGGCTTCCCTGCGAGTCGGCCAGAAACCGCCGCAACGAGAACGTGTACCGGTCGCGATTGGGCATCTCGCCGCGCAGATTGATCGTAATATAGCGGCTGTGCGACTGGCCGTAGTCACTGGACTGGGTGTAGTCCGGCGAGTCGGGCGG
>CBDVDJ010000316.1:0-4469 GCA_965372695.1 uncultured bacterium | reverse complement strand
CGGATCCATGTTGATGATCGAGTACGACCGCGCCTGCGGATGGTCGCCGCCGAAGGGAAGCTCTCCCGTCACCATCTCGTACATCGTGACACCGAGCGACCAGATGTCGGCACGGTGATCGCTCTTCTCTCCCTTTATCTGTTCCGGCGCCATGTAGGCGAGCGTGCCTACCGTCGCGCCCGTCCCCGTGATGTGCGACTGACCGATCAGCTTGGCGAGTCCGAAGTCAACTACCTTGACCAGACCCTCATTCGTGATCAGTATGTTGCCCGGCTTGATGTCGCGGTGGATGATGCCGCGTTCGTGAGCCTGCGTGAGGCCCTGGATCACCTGCTGCGTGATCGCCACCGCGCCTTCCGGCTCGAGCGGACCCCGGCCGATCAACTCCTTGAGCGAGTTGCCGTCGTAGCACGCCATCGCGATGAACAGATGACCGTCGTCCGTCTCGTCGATCTCGTGGATCGTGCAGATGTTCGGGTGATCCAGCGCGGACGCAGCTTTGGCTTCCTGGACGAACCGGGTCTTGGCCTCGGTGTCACGCGTGAGTTCGGGCGCGAGAAACTTCAGGGCCACCACGCGGTCGAGCCGCGTGTCCTCGGCCTTGTACACCTCGCCCATCCCGCCCTCGCCGATCTTCGAGAGGATCCGGTAATGGGATATAGTTCTTCCGGCCAGTGACACTTGTGTACCTCCTGTCGAGTCGTTCGCAGAATTCGGGTTTACTTCAAGAGCACCATCTTCCTGGTCTTGACGAAGTCCTGCGCCACGAGCTTGTAGAAGTACACACCGCTCGAGACCTGCTGCCCACCGTCGTTGCGGCCGTTCCAACGCGCCTGGTGCATCACGCCCGGCCGGCGCTGGTCGTCGACGAGCGTGCGCACGAGCTGTCCGGCCACATTATAGACGCGCAGTGTGACCGGTCCCGCCCGCCGCACGGTAAACTCGATGGTCGTGACGGGGTTGAACGGGTTGGGACGATTCTGCGCGAGTGTGTTGCGGTAACCCGACGTGCCCGCGTCGACGGGGCTGTCGAGCACGGTCCCCAGCCAGGAGAGGATTGCGTGCAGGTGTTCGGCGCGGTCGGGAACGCCCGTGGGGCGGGCGTCGCGTATCATATTGAACCTGAAGCCCGAGAGGACGACGCCCACATCGTTGCCGAGCGAGTTTATCGTCCGCTGCGAGAGGATCGCGCCCTGCGAGGTGCCGCCGCCGCGGTAACTCGCCTCGAGCTGCGACGTCCCGAGCGGGGACAGGACGTCGAAACGGGACACGGGCCCGGGGCACCCGCCGTACGCGACGAGCGAATCGACGCCGAACGTGCCGTCGAACATACCGCCCGACGCGCCGACCATGAGCGGGGAGTAGCCGACGCCGGTGGCGGCGTGGTCGCCGCCGTCGTAAGTGAAATTCATGAAGGTACTGCGAAAGGCAATGGCACTCGCGCCGCTCATGCCGGCCCATTCTTCGGCGATGTTGTCGCCGGTAAAGTACACGCCGCCCGGGCCGGGTAAATTGTCGACGAATGTCTGCAGCAGGGCGAAGTCGTCAGTCTTCCTGATGGTGCCGTCAGAGACGTTGCCGACGGTCAATACACCCGTAGACCAGATGATCTTGCGGTAACAGGCCAGGAGCTGGGCATAGACGTTGGTGCACTTGCCGCTCAGCGAGTTGGGTTGCCCGGTGCTGGGTCTCAGCACGCGATACCGGTCGACTTTGTCTTTGATATCGAGCATCTCGAGAGCGCTGTCGTAAAGGTCTTCCGACCAGGGCCGATACGCCTCGACGAGCAGGATGTCGCCCCCGCGCAGGTATCCTCCCGCCGGCAGACACGTGAAATCCATCGGGTTGTCGAGGACCGTCGCCATGTCGGAAACGCCGCCCGTGAGCTCCGTATAGTACGTCACGATCGACGACGGCGCGTTGCTCTGGGCCGATGCGAAGTAGTACACCGTGTCCCCGGGCGTGAAGAGGTTGTCGTTCAGATCCGCCGAGAAAACACCCGGCCAGGCGAAAGTGCGGGTTTCGGGTTCGAACCAGAATGTGTCGAGGCGCACCTTGTACCACACGTCCCCGTTGTGCGTCAGCGAATCGACCACCGGCCAGCGATAACTATCGTCGGTCAACGCCGCGCCGCCCTTTCCCGGCTGGCCCTGGGGGTGTACCGACACGTAGAGGTAGGCCGCCGGTCCGAAACTGGTGTACGGATCCGTCGCGATACCGTCGGTGACGTCGGAGGTCGGCAACCAGATTTCGTCCTCGAACTCCATCCGGGGGTCCGTATACTCGTATATATCCGAGCCCTGGTCGGCGCGAACCGTCCCCGTGATGGTACCGTCGGTCGCGAACGCGTCGTGAAACGCTCCACACCAGAGAGTCGGACCGGTGGTGGTGACGCGAAAAGCCGACACATTGTCGAACAAGGGCGCATTGGTGTGGCACTCGCCGTTTCCGTAATAGCCGCACCAGAATGGACACATGTCGCGGACCCGAAGCTCCAGCTGTACCCCGGTCGCACCCGGCGCTACATCGTCACCCATCTCGACACCCCCGCGGGCCCACCATGCCGTCGTCGAGTATATGTACGAGAATCCGCGGGCCCACGGCTCCGGACAGCCGTCGACGACGGAAGTGTATCCGATCGTGTAGAAGACGAGGCTGTTGATGGGAAGGTCCGCGTAGACATCCCATTCGAATTCGACGCCGGTCCCCTCACCCATTAACGCGATCACCGGCGAGTGGATCGCGTTGTGGATGTACTGGCCTTCGGCGTCCTCGTAGGGCACGACCGCCTGCGAGGCATGGCCCCCGCACGAATAATCGTAGGGAGATCCTTTCACGAAGTCCCACAAGCAGCTGTATTCCTGGCGGCACGGATCCTTCTGCAAGGTGTTGATTCCCGGATAGAGCTGTGCGAAGTCACCGTACCCGGAAACGTTGCACGTGACCCAGTCGTCGGAACCGGTGTCGCCGATCGCTTCATCCTCGAAGAGTTCCGTGGCCAGGACCACGCCCGTGCCGTCGCTCACCGTGAGGCTGTCGAGGATCATCGCGCCGTCCGTATTCCACAGGCCGTCGTGGTCGGACCACGCCACGTCCGTTGAGACGTTGAAGCGCAGGCGGATCTGCCCCGAGTGCGAGCCCGCCAGCAGCGTATCGGAGACGAACCCCGTTCCCGTACCGTTGTAGACGACGGGAGTGTCGAAGTTCTTCCAGTCGTCGTCGCACTCGTCATATTCCAGGTATCCATAGTCGTACCCCGGTTCCACGTCCCATGAAACCAGGTAATCCACCACGACGTCTCCGGACACCGTGGCGCATATGCGCGTGCAGAAATTCTGGTCCCACGCGTTTCCGTAGCCCGGCGTCGAATAGGCGCAGGTGTTGGGGTCGGTCCCCGGACGGGTGCCGCACCAGAGTGATTTACTGCCCTCGAGCGGGAAGAGGCGTCCGTAGCTGCCTCCGCCGAGACCGTCAAAATCGTCCACGTGCCAGTAGTCGTCGAGCTGCGCCGACAGATCGTGGGACGTCCATCCCTCCGTGACACAGTTCGGGCCCTGGTCGAACGTGAACGTGGCCAGAAATGTCGTGTCCTCGACGGCTGAGGCGCGAAAGGGCCCGCCCGGCATCCGCCGCGCGATCGGGGCGGACAATTCTTACTGGGCCTGGAACGTCACCGGAATCGGGCTCTGCTTCTTGTCCCGAGCCGATACAGTTTGAGGATTTATAGAGATTGCAAGAAACAGCGTTGAGATAACAACGAGTAGTGGCCTCACGTCGGGTCCCCCCTTTTTACTCTGCCTTGACGGCAGCCCGAGGTGCGTGAAGAGTTCGCCGGTACCGGCGGTTGTCGGGTGTGGGCGGAGGCCAGGACGGCGGTAAGGCCGTGGAGGCGGAAGAGTGGATTTGCAGCAACCGCCGAATATCATCCGGCAGAAGATTTGTCAGGTAAACATTGTACAATAAAACGATCATTTTGTCGAGTTTAATGGCGTGTATGTGTATAGTACTATAATAACTTGAGTTAGCCTGACAGATCGCTGCTGAAAAAAGGCCCGGCCGTCGAGCCTCCAACTGACTCAACAACCGGGCCTTTTTACCCAAAGAGACGCGGACTTACTTCAAAAGCACCATCTTTCTGGTTTTGACGAAGTCCTGCGTTACGAGCTTGTAGAAGTACACACCGCTCGACACCTGCTGTCCCCCGTCGTTACGGCCGTTCCACCGCGCCTGGTGCAGGACGCCCGGCTGGCGAGCGTCGTCGACGAGCGTGCGCACGAGCTGTCCGGCCACGTTGTAGACGCGGAGTGTGACGGGTCCCGCGCGCCGCACGGTAAACTCGATGGTCGTCACCGGGTTAAACGGGTTGGGACGGTTCTGCGCGAGCGAGTTGCGGTAGCCCGACGTGCCCGCATCGACGGGACTGTCGAGTATCGATCCCAGCCATGACAGGACCGCGTGCAGGTGCTCGG
>CBDVDJ010000315.1:0-4478 GCA_965372695.1 uncultured bacterium | reverse complement strand
ACCGCGGGCCAACTTGACAACGACGAGGCGTTCGCGGACGGCAGTTGCAACTACGCCTCCTTTCTCGTGCTCCAGCATTACAACGGCCGGGTGGCCGAGTACGGTATGGCAAATCTCGTCAACGACAGCAACAAAGTCTACGGCGAGGGATTTCGCCGGGTGAGGCGTTATGCCGAAGCCGAGGGCATCGATGTGTGGCTCGAGCGATTGAAGGAGCACAACCGGCTCCCCCGCGGCTATTGACCCATCCCCCCCCCTGGTCCGAGAATTTGTAACCAGCGGAAATCAGGACTTTTATGGTCCGCAATTCGATTGCAGGCCGAGCCGGCATTGTATATATTCGAAAGTCATTATATATTTCAAGGCTATTATGTATTTCACCATTAATATCGTTATTGGATACAACGACATGGAGGATGATCGACGTGGTTGACGAGAAACAGGTGAGGATGGCGCTCGAGGGCGTGAAGGATCTGCTCGGCGACGGCAACGTCGTTACGGAGAACAGGGTCGAGAGGATAACAGTCGATGGTGCTTCGATAATGCTCACGCTTCGGCTGCCGACGGACGACGCCGACATCCGCCGCGTTATCGAGGACCAGTGCCGCGACGCCGTCAAGGCGCTCGACGGCGTGGCGGGCGTGATGATCATGTCGAAGGGCGCGACGGATCCCGCGGCCAGGCAAAAACAACAGCAACAGCAGCAGGGCAAACCCACGGGAGACCCGTGGGCGGAGAGGGCCCCGATTCCAGGCGTAAAACACATCATCGCCGTCTCGTCGGCCAAGGGCGGCGTGGGCAAGTCGACGGTCTGCGTGAATCTCGCTCTGGCGCTGCAGGAAAAAGGCGCAAAGGTCGGAATCATGGACGCCGATGTATACGGTCCCAACGTTCACCTGCTTCTCAATGTAAACGAGTGGCCGGAGGCCGGCCAGAAGCGCGAGGTGGCGGCTGTGGAGAAGGATGGCCTCAAGTTGATGTCGCTGGGGTTCCTCATGGAGCCGGGTACGCCCGTGATCTGGCGGGGACCGATGGTGGTGGGTGTGGTCAAGAAGTTCCTCCAGGACGTCGATTGGGGAGAGCTGGACTATCTGATGATCGATATGCCCCCGGGAACGGGTGACGCGCAGCTGACACTGGTGCAGACGGTTCCGTTGACCGGGGCAATCATCGTGACGACTCCGTCGCAACTGGCGATCGTAGATGCGGAGAAAGGGCTGAAAATGTACCGCTCGGTGGAAACACCGGTGATGGGATTGATAGAGAACATGAGCCATTTCGTGTGCCCGCATTGTAACGAGCGCACGGATATATTTGGTCACGGCGCCGGGGCCGAATTGGCGGACCGGCTGGAAACGCCATTTCTCGGCGACATACCGCTCGATCCGCAGGTGCGGATGGAGGGCGACCGTGGAAACCCGATAGTGAAATCATTCAAGGATTCGCCGGTTACCGCGGCATTTCTCGCGATTGCCGACCGTATAATAGAGCTCCACCCGGCAGAATAGTCCCGGGTAATACCATGCCCGCATCCGAACTACTCAGGCAGAAACTCAGGGATCTCGAATTCGTCACCTCGGCGAGCCGGATGCTCAACACAACGCTGAACCGCGACGAGCTCCTGCGCACGATCATGAAGATCGTGAAAAACGCGCTGGGTGTGCAGGCGGTCCTGTTGTCGATTATCGACGACGACGGCAACGGCAAAGATCTGGTTTTTGTGCGGGCACGAGGACGGCGCGATCGCGCCGTCCGGGGACAAAAGATCCCGTTCGGCGAAGGCGTCATGGGCCGGGTGGCGAAGCGCGAAAAACCGCTTGTGATCAACGATACGCGTACCGATCGCCGCATCTCCCTCAAGATAGAGAATCAGCTGGGGCTGAAGCCGCACTCGGTCCTTGCCATCCCGCTCAAACGCCGCGGCAAGCTGATCGGCGTACTCGAAGCAATCAACCACAAGGGCGCGAAGCCCTTTACCGAGGCCGACCTTTCGCTGGCCATCACGCTGGGAGAGCACATCGCCATCTCGGTGGCGAACGCCTGGCTGTATCACCGCGCGAAGAGACGGGGGCTCGAGTACTCGCTGCTCGCCGAGGCGAGCGCCAACCTGGGCAGATCGATATCGCTCGACGGCGTGCTGGAGAGGATACTCAAGAACCTCGAGATGCTGATACCGTTCGACGCGGCGGCGATTTACGTGCTCGATCGAAATAAGCAGCGGCTGACGGCCAGGATGATGCGTGGCTACCCCAAGGGCGCCGACCGGATCGTAAGGCTCAAACGCGACGAGGGTCTGGTCAGCCTCGTGATCAAGAGCAAGAAGGGGATCGTCGTCGATGACGTGCGGCAATCGAAAGCTTACGTGAACGCGCGCAAAAGGACGCGCTCGGAGATCGTCGTGCCGATGCTCAGCCACGGCAGCGTGATAGGTGCATTCAACCTGGAGAGCAACCGCCTGCGTGCGTACCGTGACGATGACCTCCGTCTGCTGGAGGCGTTTGCCGGCCAGGCCAGTATCGCCATCGAGCGCGCCCACCTGTACGAGGAGCGCCGCGAAAAGCAAGAAATCGAGAAAGAGCTCCGCGTTGCCCGTACCGTGCAGAGTTTTTTCACGCCGAGGAAGGCATGCGCGGCCGGCCGGTTTCGTATCGGCGGTGTGAACTTTCCGTCGCTGGAAGTAAGCGGTGACTACTACGATTTCTTTCCGATCAAGGACTCGTTGATCGAGTTCGCGATTGCCGACGTGGCGGGCAAAGGAGTTCCCGCCGCCCTCATCATGTCGGGTTTACGTGCGTCACTCCACACGGTTGCCCCGTACCTGTCGGGCGCGCGGCAGATTACGACGAAAGCGAATGATATCCTGCTCGAAACGGTCCGTCCCCAGGACTTCGTTACCGCGTTCATCGGTGTGCTCGATTCTTCGACGGGAGAACTTACCTACTGCAACGCGGGGCATGAACCTCCGATCCTCATGACGCCGGATGGTTCCTTCCGGAAGCTGGAGACGGGTGGGCCTGTTCTGGGCGTCTTCGACGACATCCCCTACGTCGAGGGGCGTTGCCGGCTGACGGACGAAACGCTTCTCTGCTACACCGACGGCGCGACGGAGTCTCGTAATTCCGCCGACGAAGAATACGGTGAGGATCGCCTCACAGACTCGCTGCGGCGCTCGATCGACCTGCCACCGAGCCGCCTGTGCCACGCGCTGTTCGCCGATCTGAAGGCGTTCGTCGGCGATGTCGGCCAGGGAGACGACGTCACCTACCTCGTCCTCAAGCGCCGCTGACAGTCCTGGATTCCTATACCCTTCGGGCATTGGGCGCATTGTAAGACACTATTGTGCCCTTATTTAAGAAGAAGCATTTTGCGGGAGAGGGATCGCTTGCCGGCGGTGAGCCGGTAGATATAGATGCCCGTGCCCACCGCTGAACCCGCGTCACTGCGGCCGTCCCACACCGCTTCCCCGTAACCCGGGTCTCGTGGCCCGTCGATCAACGTGCGCACGCGGCGGCCCGCCGCGTCGTAGACGACCAGCGTGACGTGGTCACGCGTGTCGAGTTCGAATCCGATCGTGGTCGACGGGTTGAACGGGTTGGGTGAGTTCTGGTGGAGCGCGAGATTCCCCGGCGCCATGGTCACCGTCGCCGAAGTCGACATGATTTCGCCGCCATCGGCGATTACGCCGACCCGGTACTCGTAGCTGCGTCCCGGGCGCGCCGTCGTGTCGAGGTATGACCGCGATTGCGGGGAGAGGGGGCCGGCGGTGTTCAGGCGGTAATAATTTTCGTTGTGGTTGCGCCGGTACACGTTGAATCCTCCCGGCGCTTCACCGGCGTTCTCCGGTACATCGATGTTCCACTCGATACGGACGCCGAGCTCCATCGACCTCGCCGATATCGCCTGAAAGGTCGTCGGTGTTGGCGGTGGATCGAAGAACAGAACGTAATAGCCGATCGCGTTGTCGGCGACAAAAACCGTTGTGCCGGAAGCGGCCACCTTGCGGGCGAAGTCGCCCGTGTCCCAGTAGCCGACTTCGACGGGCCCCGACGGGTCGTCGATGAACATCACCCTCAGTCCCGCGTCACCGGCGGCGACGTAGACGTAGCGCGACCACACCGCCACACCCCAGGCCGATCCCGCGAGCGGCGTCGACGCCACGCCGACGGGGGCGCCGGGCTGCGAAACGTCGACGAGCAGCAGGCCGGCGCTGCCGTTCGCGCAATAGGCCGTGTCGCCCCGGACGGCGACGTCGAACATCGAGCCTCCTTCGTCGTAGAAACCGACCTCGAAAGGCGCCGATGGAGTAGATACGTCGATGATGCGCAGTCCCGCCGTGCCGTCGGCGACGAATGCGAAGTCACCCTGCAACGAGACACTCCGCGCCAGCCCCGGGGTGTCGACGGTGCCGATGCTGTCGGGCGCCGCGGCGACCGAGACGTCGAGGACGAGCAGGCCCTGAGACTTTACCGCGGCGTATA
>CBDVDJ010000314.1:0-4491 GCA_965372695.1 uncultured bacterium | reverse complement strand
ACCAGATCTCGTTGAAGAGGAAATCGCCGCTTTCGTTCTCGTAAGGCACGACTTTCTGTTGCGGCCAGCCGCCGCAGGAGTAGTCGTACGTCGACCCGTTGATGAACGCCCACACGCACGAGTTGTTGATCGTGCAGTAGTCTTCCTGGACGAGCCCGCTGGCCGGGAACAAGGCCGCGAAGTCGCCGTAGCCCGGCTTCGGGCACGACGTCCAGTTGCCCGACACCGTGGCCTGGTCACCGGGGCTCTCCAGCTCGAACAACTCGGTGGCGAGCAGCACGCCACCGGCGTCGCGCACCGTGAGGCTGTCGATGATGACGGCGCCGTCGGTCGGCCACATACCGTCTTCGTCGGAAAACGCCCCGTCCGATATGAAGTAGAACCGCAGCCGGGCGGAACCGGAATGCGTGGCGGCCGCAGCCGTCACGGACGCCGTTTCCAGACCGACAGCGTTGTGGCTTGTCAGCGTCTGCCAGTTGTCGTCGCAGTTGTCGATCTGCAGGTAGATGTAGTCGTAGCCGGGCTCGGTATCATACGACACCAGGTAGTCGACCGTCACGTCACCGGACACGGCAAGACACTCGACCGTACAGAACCCCTGCCGCCAGCCGTTGCCGTAACCCGGCAGCGCCCCGTACCGGCAAAGCTCCGGGTCGCCCGCATCGTCGCGGAGCCCGAGCCACAACGACTGGCTCCCCTCGAGCGGAACCAGGCGCCCAAAAACGCCTCCGCCGAGGCCGGCGAAGTCATCGACGTGAAAGAAGTCACCGTCCTGCGCCGTAATATCGACGCTCACCCCGCCGTCGTCGTCACACACTCCCCCGGGATTGAACGTGTAAAACGCCAGGGTGTACGTGTCCTGGACGGCGGCCGGGCGATAGGGCTCGACGTCCCAGCGGCTGTCGAAGCTCCGCACCCCACCCGCGTCCACGCGGATACGCGGATCGGCGTCGCCTGTCAGGGGGCTTTTCGCGTCCGCGACCGGGACGACGATTATCAGGAACAGAGCAACAAAAAGAGATATGCGAAAGACTGACTTCATGACTTTGCTCCCTGATGGGGGTTCGAGGAACTACGTGGCCGGAGGGAACGGTCATCTCAGAGGCGGGCGTAGCAGGGGGGACCGCGTCTGTCATCGGCGCCGTGCCCTTTGCGGCCTGGGTATTTTACCATACCTCCGCCGGTAAATCAATGAAGCAGTTAACATTGTCGCTGCGCGCGGGTTACGCGCCGGCCATGCGGTCGAGAATCTCGCGGCACGCGGCCACCGGGTCGGGCGCGGCGATGATCGGCCGGCCCACCACGATCCAGTCGGCGCCGTCGGCGATGGCTCGCTCGGGCGTCACCACGCGGACCTGGTCGTCCTTCGCGTTCTTGTCGGGGAGGCGGATGCCGGGGGTAACCACCTTGAAGTCCTCGCCCAGCGCGTCCTTGATCAGCCGCAGTTCCCTCGCCGAGGCGACGACGCCCGTCGCACCGGCACGCTGCGCCGTACCGGCGAGCGAGAGCACCATCTCCTCGGCCGAGTTCCGGCTGGCGAAGAGCGCCCCGAGGTCGTCGATATTGAGGTGGGTCAGCACCGTGACCGCCACCAGCACGACTTCGTCGCGGCCCGATTCGTCCACCGCTTCGCGGGCGGCGCGCAGCATCTTCTCTCCACCGGAAGAGTGGAGGGTGAGCATGTCGGCCTCGAGCTCCATCGCCGAACGCACGGCGCTTTTGACCGTATTGGGGATGTCGTGGTACTTGAGGTCGAGGAAGAGTTTCGCGCCGGCGTCCTTGACCATCGCGCACACGCGCGGGCCTTCGCGGGTAAACAGATGCGCGCCGACCTTGAACCATTTGACGTGGGGCGAAAGCGTGTCGACCAGCGATGCCGCCGCGTCGTACGTGTCGACGTCGAGGGCTGTGATCAGTTTGTTATCATTTGTCAACCCGGGGTGCCTCCGCTCTGGTTTGCAGCCATTCGGGGTGTTCCGAGAACGCGTCGATGATCCGTTCGGGCAGGCCGGGGTCGGCGAAGAGTACCGTCCCCACCTGGATCGCGCTCGCACCGGCGAGGAAGAACTTCCTCGCGTCCTCGACCGAAGAGATACC
The DNA here is from genome assembly GCA_965372695.1 of uncultured bacterium. Taxonomy (GTDB): domain Bacteria; phylum Krumholzibacteriota; class Krumholzibacteriia; order WVZY01; family JAKEHA01; genus CBDUWU01. Next base: position 2,394 of record CBDVDJ010000314.1, on the reverse strand, counting down.
GCCGATACCGACGACGGGGATCGACACGGCGTGCGAACATTCCCACACCTTCTGCAGCGCGATGGGCAGTATCCCGGGCCCCGAGTAGCCGCCGCTTCCCTTGCCCAGCACCGCCCGTCCCGTGGCGAGGTCGAAGTCGAGGCCGAGGACGGTGTTGATCGCCGCGATCGCGTCGGCGCCCCCCGCTTCGGCGGCGCGCGCCACCTCGCCGATGTCGGTGACGTTGGGCGTGATCTTGATCCACAGCGACCGGTTGGGGATGCGGTCCTTGACGATCCTCGTGATCTTCTCGACGAACACGGGGTTGCGCCCGTGGTCGAGGGCCTGCTCGTCGATGTTGGGGCAACTGAGGTTGAGTTCGAGTCCCGAGTAGCCGTCGAGCGGCGCCAACGTCTCGGCGAGCCGGACGAACTCGTCTTCCGTCTCGGCGGCCACGCTCACGATCACGTCGACGTCCCGCTTTTTCAACAGCGGCAGTTTCTCTGCCACGTAACGCTCCAGCCCGACGTTCTCCAACCCGATCGAGTTGAGCATCCCGTACGGAAGCTCGGAAATGCGCGGCGGGAGGTTGCCCTTGCGCGGGCGAATCGTGATCGTCTTGGTCACGACGCCGCCCAGGACGGCAAGTCCCACCAACGGCGAATACTCCTCACCGTAGCCGCAGATACCCGACGCGATGAACACGGGGTTCTTGTGCGTTACCGGTCCTATTTTGACTTTTATCTTGTCCACGGTTTCGGTCTCCATCCCGCCTCGCCGGCTAAGGCGTGGGCAGTTGCTCCCACAACAGGTCCGCCGCGTCAAAGACGGGTCCGTCGTGACATACGGTCCGGTACGGGCTGCCGCCGTCGAACCGCGTCGGCACCACGCACGCGCGGCAGGCACCCATGCCACACCCCATCCGGTTCTCCAGCGACACAAAGTGAGGGACTCCCGCATCTTCCGCCAGTTTCTGTGCCGCCCGCAACATCGGCGTGGGCCCGCAAGAGAAGATCACGTCGGCCTGCTGCTGCGACATCGACTCGGCGGCGAGTTCGACGGCGTTGCCCCGGTGGCCGTGGCTGCCGTCCTCCGTCGCGAGCAGCACTCCGCCCGCTTCCAGGGGACTGTGGTCGAGAAAGAGGTCGTCCAGCGTGCGGCCGCCGTAGACGAGTCTGAACGAGGGGTCGTACCCGCCGAGTTTGCGAAACAGGTAGAAGTAGAGCGGGGCCAGCCCCACACCGCCGCCGATCGCCACCACCTGGTGCCCCGGCTTGTCGGGAAAACTGTTGCCCAGCGGACCGTAAAACTCGACGTCATCGCCGATCTCCATCCGCCGGAGCACTCGCGTTCCCTCTCCGATCTCGACGATCAACAGGTCGAGCGAGCGGTCGTCGCAATCAAACACGCTGAAAGGCCGCCGCAGGAAGAAGCGCCCCCCACCCGGCACGCCGACGTGCACGAACTGGCCGGCCAACGGATCGGGCATCCCGTCGGGACGGGCGATGCGCAGCAGGAAATACCGGTTACTGAGACGAACGTTGTCGAGAATGGTGGACTTGAAGTTTCCGGCGTGGGCAGGAACAAAGGTCAAGGTGAATCCGTCCCTTCAATACTGGCCGACTCATCTGCGGTACCGGTCGTATCGGCCGCTGTTGTACTCGTATCCGGCGGGACGACGGCCCGTTCCACGGGCGGCAGTCCGAGCAGTTCGCGGGCGATATCCGCCTGTTGCGAGTCGGGGTAGTCTCTGATCAATTTCTGGTACAGGTCTCGCGCCTCGTCGGGTTGGCCGAGCATCTCCCCGTGTATATACGCCACGGCATATGCCGCCTTGGGCGCAAACTCGCTCTCGGGATATTCGGACAACACTTGATTATAACCCTCCAGCGCTTTTTCCGTGTCTTTGAACTGGAACAGCTGTACTTCGGCGAGCGAAAACACCCGGAGCGCGTGGGCCTCGGGGCTCTCCTCCCCCTCGCTGGCGCGCAGTCGTATGAGTTGTGAAATATTCGAGCTGTTTTTGATGGCCTGGTCGGCGAACTCGGAACCCGGGTAAGCCCTCGTCACCGACTCGTACTTCGTCTTCGCCACCGCGAGGCTGTCCATCTCCTGATAGATGCCGCCGAGACGATAATAAGCCTCGGCGCTGAACTTCGACTTGGGAAAGCGGGCCGTTACGTTCTTGTAGGCGAGGATCGCCGTGTCGGTGTTACCCACCCCGACGTTGGCCTCACCGCGAAGGAGCATCGCCTCGGCGCGCTCCTCATTGCCCAGCATCACCTTGTCCACGCCGCTCAGCGCGTTCAGAGCGTCTTCCGGCCGGCCGACCTGGATATACGCCCTGGCCAGCGACGACCACACGCGAAAGCGATTGTGCTGCGCGAGGCGGTTTCGAGTCAGCCCTTCGTAGAC
>CBDVDJ010000313.1:0-4491 GCA_965372695.1 uncultured bacterium | reverse complement strand
ATCACTTCCTGTCTCTTCTCGTAAACGACCTTGTCCGTGCCATGATGCCGCTGCGCCGGCGTCACAAGTCCGATGCTGCTGTGACGGTGAATGTTGTTGTACCAGTCGAAGTAATCCCGAAGGAACCCGCGTGCGTCTTCGAGTGAACCAAAACGCGCTGGGAACTCCGGTTGATACTTCAACGTCTTGAACTGAGCCTCCGAGTATGGGTTGTCGGTACTGGTGTACGGCCTCGAGTGTGTTTTCGTTACGCCGAGGTCCGCGAGCAAAAAGGCCACCGGTTTCGAGCGCATCGACGAGCCGCGGTCCGCGTGAACCGTCAGCTGGTCCCGGCTGATGCCTTCACGCCCACAGGACCGGCGGATCAACTCCACGGCCAGTGTCGATGATTCGCGGTCGGCCACCATCCAACCCACAACCTTGCGGCTCCAGACATCCATGAGCACATAGAGGTGGTAGTACGTCCACTTGTGCGGGCCCTTGAGTTTCGTAATATCCCAGCTCCAGAGTTGCTTCGGTCCTGTCGCCAAGAGCTCAGGGCGCGTGTACTCGGGATGCCGCAACTGGTCACGACGCTCTCGTACAGCCGCTCGTGCGGACAGGATGCGATACATCGTCCGGACACTGCAGTAGTAGACGCCTGCATCGATCAGCTCCCCCCACACCTGGCGAACCGACTTGTCACTGTAGCCGTCGCTGATGAGAACTTCGAGAACGCGATCGCACTCGGCTTCGCTCAAGCGCCGATGGGAACGCCGTTTCGCCTTCGGCTTCTCTTTCGCAGACTTCGCCCGGTAGTAACTCGCACGCGCAAGATCCACGGTCTCGCAGGCCTCTGCGACCGTCAGTACAGCGGCTCGCTCGTCCACCAGCTTCACGAACCGCTCTCTTCGGTCTCGTCGTCGAAGGCCAGTATCTCCTGAGCTTTTTTTTGGAGTTCAAGCATTGCCTCCGCCTTGCGAAGCTTCAGCTTGAGCTTTGCATTTTCTTTCTCGAGACGCTTATATGCCGCCAGGGCCACCACTTCTTTGTCCGCCTTCTTTTTCGATGTCACGCCACTCCTCCATTTCCGCCATACGGCCAGTTGTGAGGAGTATAACCCTTCTCGACGCAGAATCAGCCCAATCTCGCCTGATCGAGCCCGATCCACCTCTCCCAGAATCCGTCGCTTGTACGCTGCCGAAAACACCCGTCGTTTCGCCACTCCGACTACTTCTGTGTCGACTTCAGTATCTGATTGCCTGACAGCTAGATCTTCCATCTCGATGTCCTCCAACCACCCTCTAGTTGACGTTCACTTTTTGTCTCAGTATTATTGGCACAGAGGGGAACCCGTATTTTCTTTTCTCGCTGCCAAAAGAGACTGAGTGCTCACCCGTCTTTTCAATGGTCTTCTTGACCTTCAAACGAAGTTTGTCGATCTTCGTCGGACTCACTTCGACGAACCGGTACAGCTCTTCGGCCACACCAAACGGATCGGCCAGAACATCCTCGAATTTGATGAGTTTGAAGCGGGAAATATTTTTGGCGTAGCGGGCCATGATGGCCGCGATTTCGCGGTAGATCCGCCCGAAATCCTTCGCAGAGTACCCCCTGCGCAGATACCCATCGCAGAGCGAGTATCCGTTCCTCGAAAGCGCAATGAAATAAAGATCCGGATATACACGTAGCAGTTCTTCGGTGAGATTGATGTCGTAGTTGACAGACTTGAAACACAGTGCCGCTTCTTCAACCTGGCGCATATCATAGAGAACATCCTCGGAGACATACCGGTTGTCTTCGTGTTCCATGTTCGACCGTTTGATTTCGGCAAACGTCCCGTCCATTTTTCGCAGCAGGAACGGAGACAGCCACGATTTGGGCAGCGCATGGCACATCCTCAAAAAAGGAGAGTTGTGGAAGACCTGCCCTGTCTCACCGATGGGAGAGCAGATCTGCGGGTGGGACTGGAGTACATTCCAGGCGATATTCGTCCCGCCGTAGCAATATCCACTCAATACAATCACTTTCTTATTGTTCATGGGATCCAATCGTACAGCCTGATTACGGTACCGGTCAAGTGCCCCCCGCCCCGCCACAATGAGACCTCATCATCGGTGATAGCCGATCGAGATGATTACGTGTATAGTGCGGGGATGTCTATTACAGCCAGAATGCTTCCCTTCAGTCTCAGACGCGATTTTAGAAATCGCCTTCGAGATTGTTTGTGTCGATACCTGCAACCTGGGAACCTTGTGTGCGATATCGGTTGTGGAGCGCGACCCTTTTCCGAACTTTTGTCACACCTTGGGTGTTCCCAGGTCGGAATCGATACGATCGACGGTTTCTACGGTGAGGATGTATGTGACATCGTTGCTAACGCGGATGCGATTCCCGTCGCCGACGGCGTCGCCGACGCGGTTTTGTCGACGCAGGTTATCGAACACCTCCCGGACCCCGACATGGCCATCGACCGACTCGTTCACCACAGCGTCATCCTCGAGCTCAACATCGCCAGCTACCGCCTGGCGGCATCCAAGAAGAAGCAAGTCGTTTCGTCCAAGTCCCGAAAAGTGGGGGTGTCATGAGTTGTGGAGACCCGAGAGTGTTGCTCTACGGGCTTCCTATGAAGTCGTTTTTACTCCATCGGGGGGCATGAGTGTTGAAGAAACCTAAATCAACAGAACGGGAATTTTAATCGTCGCTGAGCGGGAAAAAAGGTTGTCGTTCATCACTGTGTTTTCATCTGCGTTCGCTTTCCTGAACCGGGTGTCGCCGAAGGGATTCGACCCTACGCGCAGATGATTATAGCGCGTAGGACGCAAGCAGGCCTCGCCGGGGGCACGATTTTTAGTATCTTGTCTAATCGGTGTTGTAGTAAGATCTTGCGTAAACGATCCCAATTAAAGCGTCTGGACTCGACTTGGTTCCAATGTGCGAAAGACAAATGTTAGGTTACAAAGATTTTGTCACTATAGCAAAAAACTCGCCCGCTGAATTGAACGGCCCCAGTGCGTATTTCGTCAATCACGCCCTTCGGTTTTACCAGACATACAAAGCCTGCCGTGATCTGGTAACGACCGACGCTTCCATTTTGTCCGTGGGAGCTGGACCCGCCTTCGTCGAATTCGTTCTTTCTCGGGAGCTTGCCCTAAACGTGACGGTCTTCGATTTCGAAGAATCGATTGTCAGAAATTCTCACCAATATGCAACACACGGATTCCAGGCAATTTCGGGAAACTTCGTTCAAGATTTGGCGCGGCTGGGTAACAAACGATTTGACCTGATAATTTTCGGTGAAATCGTGGAGCACATTCCGATGCCGCCGGACAAGCAGTTCGAAATCCTCAGGCGGCATCTAAATCCGGGCGGGCACCTCGTTGTGACGACGCCAAATATTGCCAACCTCTACAACATTCGGAAGCTCGTGAGGGGGAAAAACATCATCGCACGTGCAGATCGTCTTTTTTCGCCCGTGTGCGCTGACTACGAGTCAGTCCACAGAAGAGAGTACGTCTTGGACGAAATCTGCACGGCGATGCGGAGCACCGGGCTGTCAGTCACGAAACAGAAGTATATCTTACGTCGCTACCCTCGACGAGCCTTCAAGGCCCTGCTTGCGTTTATAGTATTGGCATCTCTCAGAAGGTGGCGTCCCATGATGCTCGTCGTTGGACAGAACGGGAATTGATCACTTCTCGTACTTATGAGAGTATCACTAGAAGCGGTGTCTATCTGTATGGTGTAGGTCGTCAACCACAATGAGATTCTATCCACCGAAAACGAATAGACACTCTCCCTTAATTCTGCCGGTCTGATCGGCTCTTCCGTTTCCAACTTCAGGCCCACATTCACACGTCGCCGGCGCCCTACGCGCTGGCAGCAGCCCCTGTCTCTGCTGCGTGAAGGGATGTTAAATTGGAGAAAAGTACGAGGTAAAAAGTGGTACGATCATCGGGGGCAGGTCACCGTCGCACAAGAAACTCGAGTGCCCAAAATTAAAACGCCCACTCGTGAGAGCGGGCGTTTTAGCTGGTTCTTTTGACGTATATATATTATGAGCGGGTTTCTTTGTAGAGTACGTGTTTGCGTACGACGGGATCGTAGCGCTTGAGCTGCATCTTGTCCGGGTCGTTCCGCTTGTTCTTCCTGGTGGTGAACATGTGCGGACTCTCCGTGCTCTTCATCTTGATGGTTTCTCTACCGCCGGTTTTTTTCTTGGCCATGACAAAGCCCCAGTCTCGCGGTTAAAGAGCAATATCCCTGATCGACAAACCCTGCTGGCGCAAGAAGGGCATCAATCCCTTTTTATTCACGGTGCGGAGCGCGCGCGTGGACAACTTCACCCTGACGTACCGGTTGAGTTCGGGTACGAAGAGCCGCTTGATCTGCAGGTTGGGCAGCTGGCGGCGCTTGGTGCGGTTGTGCGCGTGCGACACGTTCATCGCCACCATGGGCTTTTTGCCTGTCAATTTGCACTTGCGCGACATGTCAATTCCCTTGTGTGTCGAG
>CBDVDJ010000312.1:0-4492 GCA_965372695.1 uncultured bacterium | reverse complement strand
AGGCCGGGTATGTCGGCGAGGACGTCGAGAATATTCTGCTCAAGCTCTACCAGAACGCGGGATCGTCCGTGGCGGCCACTGAAAAAGGCATCGTGTATATCGACGAACTCGACAAGGTATCACGCAAGAACGACAGCCCGTCGATTACCCGCGATGTATCGGGCGAGGGCGTCCAGCAGGCGCTATTGAAAATGCTCGAGGGCTCTATCGTCAACGTGCCGCCCCAGGGCGGCCGCAAGATACCGCAGCAGAATTACATCGAGATAAACACCAAGAATATCCTGTTCATCTGTGGCGGGGCATTCGAAGGGCTCGACACCATCGTCGAGAAGCGTATCGGGCACAAGGTCCTTGGATTCGGCCGTGAGAGCCATGGGCTTTCGCAAGACAAGCGGGCAGAGGTGCTCCAGCAGGTCGCACCCGAGGATCTGATAAAGTTCGGGCTGATCCCCGAGCTGACGGGCCGGCTTCCCGTCGTCGGAGTGCTCGACCCTCTCGACGAGGACGCCCTGGTCGAAATCATGCAGCGCCCCAAGAACGCGCTCACCAAGCAGTACCAGAAGCTCTTCCAGATGGAGGATGTGGAACTGGTGTTCGAGGATCCGGCGTTGCGGGCCATCGCGTGTATCGCCAAGAAGCGGGAAACGGGGGCCCGGGGGCTGCGCTCGGTATTGGAAGAGACGATGCTCGACCTGATGTACGAACTGCCTTCTCGCGACAATGTGCGCAAGGTCATCATCACCGAGGACTCTATTCTCAATGATACCGAACCGGAGATAGTCGTTCAGCGTGACCGCCGCGCCCGCGAAGCCTGACAGGGCTGACGGTCCGCCATAACTTGTTATTTGACAGATTGTTGGAGGGGCTCGGGCCGTCATGACCCGAACCCCTATTCGTTTCTGGACAATTCCGGCGGCCTGAACGTATGCTGAACCCGCGGGGCCGGTCCGGTTCCGGAACGAGACGTGTAACCCATTTACTGCCCGAGAGGACGGAATGCAAATAATCGAGCGTGAAGACGAAATCATCGAGGTGCCGGAATCGCTTCCCGTGCTGCCGTTACGAGACGTGGTCATCTTTCCCGGCATGATCACGCCGCTGCTGGTGGGGCGTCCGAAATCGCTGGCTTCCCTCGACGAGGCCATGAAGAACGACCGGATCATGCTGGTCGTCACCCAGCGCCAGATGAACGTCGATGATCCCACCCCGAAGGATCTGTATGAAACGGGCACGGTCGTCAAGATCCTCCAGTTGATGCGGCTTGTCGAGGGAACGATGCGGATCCTCGTCGAGGGTGTCGGGCGCGGCCGCGCAGGGAGGTTTCACAAGACGCGCAGGTATTTCAGGGCCGACGTCGACGTGATCCCGCCGGATGAAACGACGACGCAGCAGCTCGAGGCGATGGTGCGCAACGTGTCGTCGCAGTTCTCGGAATACATCCAGCTCAACAAGCGCATACCCGACGAGGTCCTGCGGTCGGTTCTGCCGATCGAGGAGCCGGACCGTCTCTCCGATTCGATCGCGTCGCACGTGATCGCCAGGATCGAGGTCAAGCAGCCGCTGCTGGAAATGACCGATGTCCAGGAACGGTTCAAGATTCTCAGCACGATTCTCGCCGAAGAGCTCGAGATTCTGAAGCTCGAAAAGAAGATCGAGGGTGAAGTCCGCAACCAGGTGCAGAAGAACCAGAAGGAGTTCTATCTGCACGAACAGCTCAAGGCGATCCGCAAGGAGCTGGGACACGGCGGCGACGAGACTTCGGATATCGAGGAATTGAGAGAGTCCATCGAGGGCGCGGGGATGCCGGAAGAGGCCTACGAGGTCGCGATGAAGGAACTCGACCGCCTGGGCCGGATGCCGGCGCTCTCGCCGGAAGCGACGGTGGTGCGCAACTATCTCGACACGATGCTCGCGTTGCCCTGGCAGACTCGTTCCGTCGACCGGCTGGACCTGAAGAAGGTCCGCCTTAAACTCGACGAGGACCATTACGGGCTGCGCAAGGTCAAGGACCGGATCCTCGAGTTCCTCGCCGTGATGAAACTGTCCGATTCGCAGAAGGGGCCGATCCTGTGTTTCGTCGGGCCTCCGGGGGTGGGGAAGACGTCGCTCGGCCAGTCGATCGCCGACGCGATGGGGCGCAAGTTCGTCCGTTTCTCACTCGGCGGTGTGCGCGACGAGGCGGAGATCCGCGGGCACAGGAGGACGTACATTGGTTCGATGCCGGGCCGGATCATTCAGTCGCTGATCAAGGCGGGCACGAAAAACCCGGTGATGCTCCTCGATGAACTCGACAAGATGTCGAGCGATTTTCGCGGCGACCCGGCGTCGGCGCTGCTCGAGGTGCTCGATCCCGAGCAGAACCACTCTTTCAGCGATCACTACCTGGAACTGACGTTCGACCTGAGCGAGGTGATGTTCATCACCACGTCGAACGTCACCCACACGATCCCGCCGGCGCTTCAGGACCGCATGGAGATCATCCGGCTCCCCGGGTACCTGGAAACAGAAAAAGTCAAGATCGCCCAGAACCACCTGATCCCCAAGACGCTTCCTCGCCACGGGCTCAAGAACGCCCACACCCAGATCAGCGAGGCGGCGATCAAGCGGATCATCGATCGGTATACCCGTGAGTCGGGTGTGCGAAACCTCGAGCGCGAACTGGCCAAGATCATGCGCAAGGTGGCCAAGCGGGTGGCGACGTCGGGCAAGTTGCCGACGATCAAGGTCACTTCGAAAAATCTGGAGAAATTCCTCGGCATCCCGCGCTACACGGAGATGGAGATTCCGGAAAAATCGATGGTCGGTGTCGCAACCGGGCTGGCCTGGACGAGTTTTGGCGGCGACATCCTGAGGATTGAGGCCGCGTTCATGCCGGGCACGGGAAAATTGACGCTCACGGGACAGCTCGGCGAGGTGATGCAGGAATCGGCGCAGATCGCGATGAGCTACGCGCGCAGCCTGGCGCGGATCCTTCCGCTCAAGAAGAACTTCTACAACGAGATCGACGTCCATATCCACGTGCCGGAGGGAGCGATCCCCAAGGATGGGCCGAGCGCCGGTGTTTCGATCGCGACGGCGCTGGTGTCGAACTTCTTCGGGATTCCGATCCGCCGCGAGGTGGCGATGACGGGCGAATTGACCCTCAAGGGCGAAGTCCTGCCGGTGGGCGGCCTCAATGAAAAAACGGTGGCGGCGCTCCGCGCGGGGATCAAGGAAGTGATCATCCCCAAGGCGTCGTCGCAGATGATCAAGGAACTACCGAAGGAAGTCCGCGACGGGTTGAAGATCCACACGGCCGAGACGATCAAGGACGTATTGAGACTGGCGCTGGTGGAGCCACTACCGCGCGGGAAAAGGACGGTGCGTCGCGAGACGAAAGAGACGCAACAAGGTTATTTCGAGTACATCGAGTCGCGTTCGCACGCCCATCACTGATTGTGTTTCTGCAGTGAAAGTCACCGACGTCGAATTCATTGGGTCTTTCGGGTACCCCCACAAGCTGCCCCGCGAGGCACGGCCGGAAGTCGCGTTCTTCGGCCGCTCCAACGTCGGCAAGTCATCGTTGATCAACACGCTTCTCGGCCGCAGGGGCGTGGCCCGTATCTCCAAAACGCCCGGCAAGACGCGAAGCGCCAATTTCTTCCGTATCAATGACCGGTTCCACCTCGTCGACATGCCCGGATACGGGTACGCGAAGGTGGGTAAAACGGAGAGAGAACGGTGGACGAAGATCTTCGACCAGTACGCGCGTGACGACACGCGCAACAACGCCATCATCCAGCTCCTCGACATCCGCCACGACCCCACGGAAGACGACCGTGAGTCGGTAGCGCGCCTGTCGGAGGCGGAGCGCCCACTCTGCCTGGTATTCAACAAATCCGACAAGGTCGCCAGGGGGCAGATCGACCGTCGCATCGGTGAGATTCTGCGGCTTCTCGAAGCGAGTCCCGGCGCCGTCGTGATCCCGTTTTCCAGCGTGACGGGTCAGGGGAAACACGAATTGTGGGGATGGATCACCGACGTTCTCTCGCTGTGAAATCCTCTTTGAGGCGCGCCCCCCAGCGCGTATAATCTCACCGGCTTTCCAGTCTCAACCACGATTCAAAAAGGGAATTGCGATGAAAAACGCGAGGTTATTCACGCCCGGGCCCACCGCCGTCCCGCCCGAGGTTCTCGAGGTCCTGGGGCGGCCGTTGATACACCACCGCACCGACGAATTCCGCGCGGCGCACCGCGAAATCATGGACAACCTGCGCTACATCATGCGCACGGACAACCCGGTAGCCGTGCTGACGACTTCGGGATCCGGCGCCATGGAAGCCGCCGTCGTCAATCTCACGCGGCCGGGTGACAGGGTGATGGCGACCGTCAACGGCAAGTTCAGCAACCGCTGGGCCGTCATCGCGCGATGCTGGGGCGTCGAAACGGTGACGGTCGAGACGGAGTGGGGCGAGCCCGTTACTCCCGCCCAGCTGCGGCAGGCGTTCGAAGA
>CBDVDJ010000311.1:0-4504 GCA_965372695.1 uncultured bacterium | reverse complement strand
GAGTATATCTCCCATCATCTGGAAGCGGACATGGAATTTTCGGCGGCCATGACCGGCGAACGTAAAGTCGTGGAAGCCATCGTCGAAACGAACACCGGGTGGGTGATCTCCACGAGTACATCGAAGGGTGAGTTCCGCGGTCACAGAATCAATTCCATTGGTGTAGAGTTGATCGTTCTCAATAAAGAAGAAGGAACGTGGAAGATCCGGGCGATTCATTGGTCGTCCAGAGACAACGATGATTAGGAAAACATCCCGAACACTTGTCTTATTCCTTCTCGTCCTGCTCGTGCCACTGGCATCGCGGGCGGACTCGGAACGCAACCGGATCTCGGCCGGGCCGTCGATCGGCGTCCCCCAGCTGGTCGCCGGCACCATCGAAGCGCGTGTCTTCAGCTCTATCCACCTCCAGGCCAACCTCGGCACCATCGTCGTCGCGCACTCGGCGAGTGTGCGTATGATGGCCGTGCCACAAACCATCAGCTACCCTTTCGTTTACGTCGGCATCGGCCGTGCGCTTTTCTCCGACATCGGTGACGACAACGGCACGGACGAACCCCATAACTACTACTGGGCCGGCTTCGGATGGAGACTGGCCGAGCGCGGCGCCGTTCCGTTCGTAGAATTCGGCCTGGCGGCGAAAACACAGGACGTCGGCTCGATGACGATCGCGATCGCCGTCGGAATGCTGTTCAGACTTCGCTGAAATTATCGTATAATCCAGATCAACATCTCCCCGCAAACCCGACCACCCCGTAACGAGAGGTACTGCCGTGAAACACCTCGTCACAACCGTGTTCCTCGGATGTTTGATCGCTATTGCGGCCACAGCGGCCCTCGCCGAAACGAAGGAAGACGACTCTCCCCTGTCGGACAAGACATTCTCCGGCCTCGAGTTCCGGAGCATAGGGCCGGCGCTCATGTCGGGCCGGATCGCCGACATCGTCATCCACCCCGACGACAACAACCACTGGTACGTCGCCGTCGGCTCCGGGGGCGTCTGGAAAACGACCAACGCCGGCGTCACGTGGACCCCGGTCTTCGACGGCGAGGGTTCCTATTCGATCGGGTGTGTCACCATCGACCCGTCCAACCCGCACGTGGTCTGGGTCGGCACCGGCGAAAACGTCGGCGGCCGCCACGTCGGCTACGGCGACGGCATCTACCGGAGTAACGATGGCGGTGCGAGCTGGAAAAACGTGGGGCTCAAGGACTCGCAGCATATCTCCAGAATCATCGTCCACCCGGACAATTCGGATGTTGTCTGGGTCGCCGCGCAGGGTCCGCTCTGGTCGAAGGGTGGCGACCGTGGGCTCTACAAGACGAACGATGGTGGCGAGACGTGGAACATGTTATTGGGCGACGACGAGTGGGTGGGTGTCACGGAGGTCGTCATCGACCCGCGCAATCCCGACCGGCTGTACGCGGCCACCTGGCAGCGCCACCGCAACGTCGCCGCCTACATGGGCGGCGGTCCCGGCACCGGCATCCACCACTCGACCGACGGCGGCGAATCGTGGGAGCAGCTGAAAAACGGCTTGCCCAAATCCAACATGGCCAAGATCGGGCTGGCGATTTCGCCGCAACAGCCCGACGTGCTCTACGCGGCCATCGAACTCGACCGCCGCACCGGAGCGGTCTACCGCTCGACCGACCGCGGTGGTTCGTGGAAAAAGCAGTCGGGTACCGTCTCGGGCGCCACGGGGCCGCACTACTACCAGGAGCTCTACGCGAGCCCGCACCAGTTCGACCGCATCTACCTCGCCGACGTCGGCATGCAGATCTCCGAGGACGGCGGCAAGACGTTCCGCCGCATGAAACGACAGAACAAACACGTCGACAACCACGCCCTCGCGTTCCGTCTCGACGATCCGGACTATCTTCTCGTCGGGTGCGACGGCGGCGTCTACGAGAGCTTCGACCTCGCCGAAAACTGGCGCTTCATGGCCAACCTTCCGGTCACACAATTCTACAAGGTCGCCCTCGACGACGCGGAACCGTTCTATAATATTTACGGCGGCACACAGGACAACAACACACAGGGCGGCCCGTCGCGTACCGACAACGTCCACGGCATCCGCAACGCCGACTGGTACACGACGCTGTTCGGCGACGGACACCAGCCGGCGACGGAACCGGGCAACCCCGACATCATGTACTCGGAGTGGCAGCAGGGCGGCCTCACGCGCGTCGACGTCACCACCGGAGAAATCGTCTTCATCCAGCCCCAGCCAGCGGCGGGCGAAGGCGCAGAACGGTTCAACTGGGACGCGCCGATCCTCGTCAGCCCCCACAAACCCACCCGCCTCTACTTCGCGTCGCACCGCGTCTGGCGATCCGAGGACCGCGGCGACAGCTGGACTCCGATATCGGGCGACCTCACGCGCAACGAAGAGCGCATCACGCTCCCCATCATGGGCCAGACGTGGAGCTGGGACTCGCCGTGGGACGTGCTGGCGATGTCCAACTACAACACGATCACATCGCTGGCCGAATCGCCATTGCAGGAAGGCCTCGTGTATGCCGGCACCGACGACGGCCTCATCCAGATAACAGAGGACGGCGGCGCGAACTGGCGCCGGGTCGAAGCGGGCAAGCTCCCCGGTGTGCCGGCGACGGCGTTCGTCAACGACATCAAGGCCGACCTCCACGACGCCAGCACGGTCTACATCGTGCTGGACAACCACAAATACGGCGACCTCGAGCCGTACCTCCTCAAGAGCACCGACCGCGGCAAGAAGTGGCGCTCAATCAGCGGCAACATCCCCGAACGCACGCTCGTGTGGCGAGTGGTCCAGGACCACGTCAATCCGGCGCTCCTCTTTGCCGGCACCGAATTCGGCGTCTATTTCACGATCGACGGCGGCGAACGGTGGATCAAACTCACCGGTGGGGTTCCGACGATCTCGTTCCGTGACCTCGCGATCCAGCGCCGCGAAAACGACCTCGTCGGCGCCACCTTCGGCCGCGGGTTCTACGTGTTCGACGACTACACCGTGCTGCGCCACGTTTCACAAGAGCAGCTGGGCGGGGAAGCAACGCTGTTCCCCGTCCGCAAGGCGTGGTGGTACATCCAGCGGCCGCTGATGGGCTTCAGTGAAAAAGCCTCACAGGGCGCCGCGGATTTCACCGCCAAAAACCCGCCTTTCGGCGCCGTCTTCACCTACTATCTGTCCGAAGATCTGAAAACGAGCAAGGACATCCGGAAAAAAGCGGAAAAGGCGCTGACCGAGGACGACAAGGCCGTGAAGTTCCCCGGCTGGGACGAGGTGGAGAAAGAACGCCGGCAGGAGGACCCCGTCATCTGGCTGACGGTGCGAGACGGGCAGGGCGATGTCGTCCGGCGCGTGAAAGGCGAGGCAAAAAAGGGTTTCCACCGCACGGCCTGGGACCTGCGCTACCCGACGACACGGGCGATCACGGTGGACGGCGGCGGGAGCGGTAGCGGTAGTGGTGGCGCCGCCGCCGGCGGCCGCGGTGAGGCCAGCGGCAACGACAGCGGTGTCATGGCGGCGCCGGGCAACTACACAGTGACCATGTCGAAGCAGGTCGACGGTGTCGTCACCGACCTCTCGGAACCGATACCGTTCGAGGTCGTCAAGATGCGCGAGGGCGCACTCGAAGGCGCCTCACCCGAAGAAGTCGCCGCGTTCTGGACCCGGGCCGCCGAACTGCAGGGAGCCACGTCAGCGATGTCGCTCGTGCTGCGGAAGACGCTCGACAGGGTCGATGCGATGCGCGTCGCGTTGTCGCGTGCACCGGCCGCGCCCGGTGACCTCGACCGTCAGTTACACGAATTGCGGGTGACGCTGCTCGACCTCGACGAACAAGTCAACGGCAACCGGGCCAAACGCGAGATCGGCGAGAAAAATCCCCCGACCGTCGGCAGCCGGCTGAGATTCGCGATGAGGGGCACCCGCAACTCGACCTACGGGCCGACGCCGAACATCGAGAAGAGCCTCGATATCGCATACAGCGAGTTCGAAAAGTTGAAGGCGCAGCTGGAGAACATACTCGAGCAACGGCTTCCCGCCATGGAAAAAGCATTGATGGAGACCGGCGCACCGTGGATCGAGGGGCAGCCCCTTCCCGACGTCCGCTAGTCCGGCCGACGAGAAGGGATCGAACGGGAAAACACCTGTGGACTCACTCTGGAAGTCAATCACCCGGGGCCAGTTCGGCGCGGCGATCGACATGCTCGAAAACGCCATTCGCGCCTGCCCCGACGAACTGTGGAGCGACCGCTCGCAGCGGCCGGAGCCCTGGTACCTCGCCTGCCACACCCTCTTCTGGCTCGACCTCTACCTGTCGGAATCGCCGGACGGGTTCGCCCCGCCCGCCCCGTTCGGGCTCGAGGAGCTCGACCCGGCCGGTGTGATGCCGGAACGTCCGTATACAAAGGAAGAACTCCTGACATACCACGAGCACGGCCGCCGGAAGTGCCACGCGCGGATCGAGGCCCTGACGGACGAGTCTGCGAGCCGGCGGTTCGTGATCTGGCGCG
>CBDVDJ010000310.1:0-4511 GCA_965372695.1 uncultured bacterium | reverse complement strand
CGCCACCATCCATTACGGTGAGCCGGTCGTGACGTATGGGCGTTACCTGGACGGTGAGAAGGCGATCGCTTTCTGGATTCAGAAAGCGAGCAACGCCAATACCGTCGAAGTGGCCCGGAAGGTCAACGCGGCGATGGCCAGGATGAACAACGACCCGGCCCTCGAAGGCATCAACGTGCTGCTGTTCTTCGACCAGGCGGAGGAGATACTGCACGGTCTCCACAGCACGCGGCAGGCGGGTGTTATCGGCGGCCTCTTCGCGATCATTATACTGTACTTCTTTTTGCGGCGGCTCACCACGACGCTCATCGTGGCGATCGCGATTCCGTTCTCCGTCATCTGCACCCTTGCGTTCCTCTACTTCACGGGGCGCACCCTCAATATGCTCACGATGATGGGGTTGATGCTGGGAATCGGGATGCTGGTCGACAACGCCATCGTGGTGCTGGAGTCCATCTTCCGCCACCAGTCGAAGGGTATGGAGAGCCACGAGGCGTCCATCGTGGGCACGAGAGAGGTCGCCACGGCCGTGACGGCGGCCACCCTGACGTCGGTGATCGTGTTCGCCCCGATCGTCTTCGGGTCGACCTCCGACGAGTTGTTCGTGTGGCTTTCGTCGGTCGGGATCACGATTTCCGTGGCGATCCTGTTTTCGCTGTTGATTTCGCTCACCTTGATTCCGTTCCTGACCTCGCGGATCCTCAAGCCCAAGAAGGTCAAACCGTCGGCGATGCTCGGCCGGATGCTGGAGCGCTACGTCAAAACACTCCACTGGACGACGTTCCGCCACCCGAAACTCACTCTGTTCGTGTTCGTCCCGCTCCTCGTGGCGCTTTCGATCGGGGCGGGAGTGGTGTTCAAGATCTTCGAGTTGGACAATGAGTCGGAGATCCTCATCAAGCGGATATACATGGAGTACGAGTTTACCGACAACCTGGGTTACCAGCAGACGCGTGGCTACGTCGAACGTCTGGAAAAGGTGCTCGAAGCGCACGAAGAAGAACTCGAAATCCGGACGGTGTACAGCTATTACGCGGACAACAGCGCGGGGACAACCGTGTATTTCACCGACCAGTATCTCGACAAGAAGAAACTCGTCGAGAAGCGAAAAGCGCTCCGCGAAATCATTCCCGAAATGGCCGGGGTCAAGATCCGGCTCGGTGACGAAGAAGGAGGCAGTTCGGGGGGCGCCTCGGTGATCGAGGTGAACATATTCGGAGAGGACAAGCAGGCGCTCAACGAACTGGCCGACGAGGTCAAACGCCGCTTCGAGTACCTGGACAATTTCACCGACATCAAGACGAGCGTGGAAATGGGGCGCGAACAGATCCAGATCACTCTCGACCGTGAGCTGGCGTCGCGTTATTCGCTCACGGCCGAGGGAATCGCGGGTATCATGAATCTCACTTTTCGCGGCGTCCAGCTCAACCGTTTTCAGTCGCAAGACCGCGAAGTCCCGATGTATATCTCGCTGGATCCGTCCGACAAGGTCGGTATTTACAACCTCCAGAACCTCCTCGTCGGCATGCAGGAAGACCGTGAAATAACGCTCGGTTCGATTGCCGAGTTCGCCGAAGTACGTGGCCCGAGCAACATACGGCGCCAGAATCAGATGACGACGGTGTCGGTGCAGGGGATGTTCGAGGGGGAAGACAACAGCGAAGTCATGGCCGGAATTACGGCAATCATGAACTCGATCGAATATCCGGTCGGTTACTACTGGTCGTACAGCGACCGCATCCGCGAACGCGAACAGCAGCAGTCGCAGATGGGCCTCAACGCCCTGCTCGCCATCGCGTGCGTTTACATGCTGATGGCGGCGTTGTTCGAATCGCTGCTCCATCCGCTCGTGATCATGCTGTGCCTCCCGCTGGCGGCGGTCGGTGTGGTGTTGATCATGGTATTTACGGGGACCAAGATGGGACTCATGGCGATGATCGGCATCGTCATTCTGATCGGCGTGGTGGTGAACAACGGAATTGTCCTCATCGATCATATCAACAACTTCAGAAAGCGCGGTTATTCGCTGGAAGAAGCCGTCATGGAGGGCGGCCGCGAGCGGTTCCGTCCGATCGTGATGACGGCGGCGACCACCGTCCTGGGGCTGTTTCCGATGGCGGTGGGCAACGCCCACATCGGCAACGGCCAGTACTTTCCGCTGGCGCGCGCCGTCATGGGCGGGCTGATCAGTTCCACATTTCTCACTCTCCTTGTCCTGCCCACTTTTTACGTGTTCGGCGAAGCGATTCGAGCATACGTGGTCCGTATCCTGCGCACTGCGCTGATTCGATCCGGATTGTGGACAGAGCGGGTGTAAGCCTCGCGCGCCCCGCCCGTCTAAGCGGAGAAACGAAAAGGGCTTTACAACCCGCCTGGCAGTGGGCATAATACCATCTCAAAGCGTCGCGCCGGTCCCCGGGGCGTCGACGAAACTTATAATTTGAATAAATACAGCAGCTTAAGCGCCGAGTTACAACGGATCAGGAGGACATAATGTCGAACGAAATCGAAATCACCGATGCCAATTTCGCGGCCGAAGTCGAGGGTTCCGATATACCGGTCCTCGTCGATTTCTGGGCGCCCTGGTGCGGCCCCTGCAAGATGATCGCGCCGATCGTCGAAGAGATCGCAGCCGAGTACAAGGGCAAGCTGAAGGTTGGAAAACTCAACACGGATGACAACACGCAGGTGGCCACCAAGTTCGGGATCATGAGCATCCCGACACTGATGATCTTCAAGGGTGGCGAGGTTGTCGAACGCATCGTCGGAGCCCAAGGCAAAGAATCTCTGACGACCAAGATTGATTCCGTCATCGGTTGACGGGACCGTCCCATTTGTACCGATCCGGCCGGTCCGCCTTCAGGCGGGCCGGCCATTTTCGTGCTGTCCCGCCCCTCGCCCGCCTGTCCCGGGCCTCCACCGCTGCAGGTCCGATTCTTGCTTCTGAAAGTCGGTATGTTACACAAATTAAGCATGATACTGATTCTGGCCGCTCTGACCGCTTGTGGTTCGGGCGCCGACCAGCAGAGCGGTGGACGGGCGCAGGGCGCCTGGGTGGCTGGCCTCTCCGACTCCCTCAAGGCGATACCGCGCAGCGGCGGACGTGTGGTTATCGGCGTTCAACACGAGCCCGAGATGTTGAGCGAGATCCTGAACGCCACGGCGACCAACAACATGGTCTGCAACCTGATTTTCAGCAAGTTCGTCAAATACGATGACTCAATGAACCTCATCCCCGACCTGATCACAGAGATACCGACGGTGCAGAACGGTGGCGTCTCCGGGGACCACCTCACGTACACGTATCACCTCCGCCAGGACGCTCGCTGGCACGACGGCCGGCCCGTCACCAGCGCCGACGTCGCGTTCACTTACGATGTCATCATGGATCCGAAGGTCAACGTGGAGTCGCGGGAAGGCTGGGACGTCGTCCGCTCGGTGGACACCCCGGACGACCACACGGTCGTGTTCAACCTGAAACGTCACTACCCTGACTTTGTCAGTGAGACTTTCTTCGACGAATCGGTGCTTCCGAAGCACATTCTGGAATCGAAGAAAGGCAAGCTGTTTCATTCGGCGCGCTTCCACCACGCTCCCGTGGGCTCTGGTCCGTTCAGATTCCGTGAATGGGTGCCGGGATCGCACCTGATACTCGTCGCCAACGATGACTATTACGGGGAAGGGCCGTACCTGCGGGGTGTTGTCTTCAAATTCATTCCCAACGAGAACACGTTGCTCATTCAGTTGCAGACCGGCGAAATCGATATTTTCGACAACGCCAACATCAATTTCATCGATCAGTTGCATGCGATTCCCGGAGTCGTCGTCTACAAGACCCCCATGTTGATGTACGAACATCTCGACCTCAACACAGAGCACGAGATCCTGCGCGACAAACGCGTCCGGCAGGCGCTCAGCTACGCTACCAACAAGAAGGAAATCGCGGAGCAGATCTACAAGGGGCTCGTGACCGTGGCCCCGCTGGACGAATTCCAGGCGTCGCGGTACTTCCACCAGGAGGTCGCCGACCTGGTCGTTTACGACCCGGATCGCGCGCGACAGTTGCTCCGCATCGCGGGATGGCACGATACCGACGGCGACGGATTTCTCGACAAGGACGGACGCAAACTCGAACTCTCCATCACGGCGAGCGCCGGGCAGCTCAACCGCGAAAGGACCGAACTCGTGCTCCGCGAGCAATTCAGCCAGATCGGCGTCGATCTGAAGATCCGCAACTACAATGGCACCGTGCTTTATGGAACGTATGAGGACAAGGGGATACTCAAACGAGGCAAGTTTGACATCGCCATGTACGCGTGGCTTTCCTCGCCGGCGCCGGCCACCCAGGAAGCGCTGTACTCGTCGAAGAATATTCCGCCGCGGGGCCAGAACAACCCGCGGATCGACAACGGGGAGTTGACCAGACTCCTCGCGCGGGGATCCGCGGAAGTCGACATCGGCAAGCGGATCGAAATCTACCGCCGGGTCTCGGAAATCCTCGTCGAGGAAGT
>CBDVDJ010000309.1:0-4519 GCA_965372695.1 uncultured bacterium | reverse complement strand
ACATCGCCGTGTCGGATACGCTTCTCGAATTCCCCGACCTGATGGTGGGATCGACGAATACAAATGGAATTACAGTATACAACGTCGGCGGCACACAACTCAGCGGCGCGGCTGCGGTAAGCAATCCCGACTTCCTGGCTCAACCAGCCGACTTTACAATCAACCCCGGCGACAGCGCGGCGATTCAAGTCACTTTTCAGCCCTCCACGGGCGGATTACTGGAAGGAACCGTGACGCTGGTGAGCAACGACGCGGACAGCGACACCCTGTACGTCGCATTGACGGGCCGTGCGATGCATCCCTCGGAAGTCACGTCGGCTCCCGATTCGATCGTAGAATCTGTTGGGCTGGGAGGGCGCCGCAGCGGGCTCATCACGATTACGAACGCGGCAATAATCGACAGCCCCGTATTTTTCGAAGTCGTGTTCGAACCTCCGTCAAACGGTCCGGACGTATTGGTCACAGCGACGGCACACACCACCCCCGATCCACCGTGTGAGCCATGGGCTTCGGCCGCTCTTTCTTCTTCATCCCTATCGGCTCCCACGTCCGAGAACCAATGGCACCGCGCTCCAGTCTCCGTCGCGAACACCGACTTTTTTGACGGCTTCGAGGACGGTGTTCTGGTGGGCTGGGAGGACGGCGGCGGTTCCGGCGTGAAGACGGTGACCTCAGAGTCGGCGGCCGACGGTACGATCTACAGTTACCGCGAGACCGATGCCCAGGCCGGGCATCACAATGGAATATTCCGGAATCTCGGCCCCACGAGACCGGCCGAAGTGAGCTTCTGGATCCGGTCCGGTTCACAGTCGACTTTCGATTCGTACTTCACCCTACGCGACCGGTATCTGCGCGAAGTGATCTACTTTCTCACGCTCAATACCGGAATGTTCTACGTCAATGGCAACGTCGGCGGACATACGACATTTCCCTACTCGGCCGGGGCCTGGTACCACATCGAGTTTCGCGACATCGACTTCGCGACAAAAACCTTCGACTACGTTGTGAATGACTCGGTGGTTCAGGCCGACATGTCGTTCCGGAACGCATCCGTCGTCGACGACATTTCTCGCGTCGATCTCTACAACTATGAGGCCGGCACGACAGGTTGGTGGGATGAGATCCTGATATCGCCGGGGCCGATCAGAAGCTGGTTGACCGTGACCCCCTGGACCGGCGTGGTTGGCGCGGGCCAGAGTTCCGATTTCGACGTCTTGATCGACGCGACCGACCTGGTCCACGGCACCTACCAAGCAACGATCTATTCCAGGATCGATGTATCCGGTCAGAGACCGACGATCGGGACCATACCCGTAACCCTGACGGTGGACTCCACCGTCTCTATTGGCGTCGACGAATCAGAATCTCCCCTGAAGGCATTCGCACTGGAACAGAACTTCCCAAACCCGTTCAATCCGACCACGACAATTGTCTACGAACTGCCTCGTCAATCCAACGTCACACTGACAGTCTATGACGTTACGGGCCGCCGCGTTCGGGAGCTGCTGAGCGGTATCCAACCGGCGGGACGACACGCCGCCGTTTGGAACGGCACCGACGCCGCTGGCCGCCCTGTGGCCACAGGAGTTTATTTCTATCGCCTGGTCGCGAGCGATTTCGATCGAACCCGAAAAATGCTGCTCCTGAAATGACATGGAAGAGGTTGGTAACAACTAACTTACGTGCGAAAAATAAAGAGGGAGCCACCCGGGAACAACGAGGACGGGATGCTGCTTTCGTGTTACTATCGTCGGCGATTCCGGGCTGGGCTGGTCAGAAACGTAACCCGCGAGACGCAATCCCGTTAAATGATCCACACACAGACACATGATGATGCGCACGCAGTCACGCACTCGAAGCAGTTCGTGATCGACGACGAGCTGGCGCGGCTGCCGGCGTGCGAACGCATCGCCGCCATCCGCCTGGATCGCATTCGCCGCGCGGCCGGCCTTCCCGAGCGACCTGTCACCCTCGATCTCGGGTGTGGATCCGGGCTATATGTCGCGGCTTTCGCGCGTGCGGGTTGCGACGTTGTCGGCGTGGAGCCACACGCCGCGACACGCGAAGCGGCAGCGCAACTGGGCGAACGCCTGGGGATCGAGCTGCGTATAAGCGACGGACACGCCGAGCATATCCCGTTCGAGGACGCCTCCTTCGATTTCGTCTACTCCAACCAGGTGATCGAACACGTCGCCGACCCGGCCGCTTCGTTCGCCGAGGTGGCACGCGTGCTCCGGCCCGGTGGGGCGTTCTGGTTCAGCGCCATCAGCTCGCTTTGTCCGTCCCAGACCGAGATTCGCCGGTTCCCCCTGTTTCCGTGGTATCCCGACCGTCTCAAACGACGCATCATGTACTGGGCGCGCGACCACCACCCTCACCTCGTCGACTACACGGCGACTCCGGCGATCAACTGGTTTACGCCGTCGAAAGCCCGTCGTATGTTGCTGGCCAATGGTTTCAGCGAGGTTTGGGATCGCTGGAGTCTGCGCGGTGATTCGGAAGGTGGCGGCACGTACCGCGTCGCGCTGCGGCTGATCCGTGCGCTCCCGGCGGCCAGATTGCTGGCCGATATGCTGGTCCGCAACTGCTCGTACGGCGCGCGCAAGTAGTCCGTGGCAACGCCGGGAGCTCGCCGATGGCGGTGAAAAGAAAAAAAGAGGGAGCGACCCGGGATCACCAACCCCACCTTCGGGTGCGCTCGGCCTGGCGGCGTGCGATTCGGCGACACCCTCTCAGTCGCCGGTTGCACAGCCCGGGGAGTGGTTAAGCCGCTCAACGGCCGCGCGTGCCCATCCGGCGGGGCGGGTGATCCGGGGCCGGGCTTAGTTCCTCCCAGCCTACTCCCGACCCGGCTCCCTCTTTTTTGATCCGCGAGACGAGAGGTGTGCCACGCCCTCAGCCACACATCCACACAACCCCGGCCCGGCACGTCGGAGGACTCTCGCCTCTTTTCGCTCTCCGGCCCGTGTCCCAACCCGGGTATCACCGGCCGGAGTATCACCCTACACCGATCCCCTATCGCAATACCGGTGCCAGCGCTGGGCGCTCCCGGCAATCGACGCACATTACTGGAAGTGACGCTGGGACAACATGATGCGGGCGTCGGGCCGGGACGCCTCCCGCCCCCGGCGGCGCATCATCGTCAACGATGTTGACATCGCCGACGGCAGGGAACCCCGGTCGAACGGGGACAAAACAAGGTCGTCAATAAAGTTAGCGTGGAAATTGCCGCCGGAACCAGGTTGACGGCTTCAAGCAGGAGGGAGGGTCACTTCGATCCCGCCGGGACCAGTTCGTAGCCCTTCTCGCGGATGTGGCGGATGAATACCCGTACGATCTTGCCGTCGAACTGGGTGTCCACACCGGATTCGAGGCGTTCGATCGCTTCGTCGATCGAGAGCGCGCGGCGGTAGGAACGGTTGGTGGTCATGGCATCGAAGCTGTCGGCCACCGCCACGATACGGGCGCCCAGCGGTATGTCCTCGCCCTTGAGCCCGTCCGGGTAGCCCGACCCGTCCCAGCTTTCGTGATGGTGCTTGACGATCTCCGACGTCCCGGACAAAAACTCCATCTTGTCCACGATCGTCGACCCTATCTCGGGGTGGGACTTGAGCAGCTCCCACTCGCCGGTGTCGAGTTCGCCTTCCTTGTGGAGGATCGCCTCCATGACGCCGAGTTTGCCGATGTCGTGCAGCAGCGCGCCAAAAGTGATCCGGCGCCGCACCGGCTCGGGAAGCCGCAACCGGTTGGCGATCGCCACGGCATAGGACGCCACGCGTTCCGTGTGGCCCCGCGTGTACGCGTCCTTGGCCTCGAGTACGGAAATGAGCGTCTTGAGCGTGGCCACGTAGGTGACCTGGAGTTGCTTGAGCAACCGGGCGTTCTCCATACCGATTCCGGCCGAGTTGGCGATGAACGTGACCATGTCCTTGTCGTAGGACGAGTAGTCGTCTCCGCTGAGCTTGGGACCGGTGAATACGATGCCCTTGATCTTTTCTTTCACCTGGATGGGGGTGACGTATTCGAAGACGGCCAGCCGCAGATCGGGCAGTATCCTGGCCCAGGTGCGGTCGGGGTTGCGCGCGAGTTTGCACGGTTCCTGCGCTTCGGCCAGCATCCGTGTGAATTCGCACTCGCGGTCGATGTGTATGCCCGAGAACTTGCTGTCGGAAAAACCCTTCACGCCGAGCAGTTTGAAGAAGTCGCCGTTTTCCCTCTCCAGGGAGAACAGCGCCATGCTCGAGACCTGCAATTCGCCCATCAGCGTCAGCGAGACCACGTTGACCAGTTCTTCGGTCTCGAGCACACGATTGAGATCCTGCGACACGGAGAAGAGCGTTTTCATGGAGAAGAGCTGCCGCTTGAGATCCTTGGTGACCCGGGTGTAACTCTCCCGCCCGTGCGACAACTGCGCCTCCAGCGTGTCCTGGCGGTCGCGCATTTCTTTCGCGTCGACCGAACGCTGGACGATCTTATCGACCCTGGTACAGAATTCCTTGAGGACGACGGGTTTGACGAG
>CBDVDJ010000308.1:0-4528 GCA_965372695.1 uncultured bacterium | reverse complement strand
CTGGGGTTCGTGGCGGCGGTGGCCGTGTCCAGGGTGTTCGGACTCGAGGGAGCGGCAAGGGGAGTTTTGATACTCGATGCGGCGATGCCGGTGGCCGTTTTCAATGCCCTGCTCGCCGAGCGTTACGACCGCGCTCCCGACGAGGTCGCCGGGGCCGTTGTTATCTCGACGATCCTGTCCTTCCTCACTCTGCCGTTGTTGCTGTGGTATCTGCTGGGAATGTGATTACGGGTGATCGCCCGTGACGGTCTCGTATACACCCGGGGCGTTTTTTCGATAAGTTTCCAGGTCGCCGCCGGAAAAAAGCACGAACCGCACCTCTTCGATTTCCGGATTATCCACGAGAAAGTTAAAGATCACTTCCAGTGCGATTCTCGACGCGAGTTCGATCGGGTAACCGTAAACACCCGTACTGATCGAGGGAAACGAAATCGACTTCAAGCCTTTTTCGGCCGCCAGTCGTATTGAGTTTTTATACGCGTTTGCAAGAAGGCCGGGCTCGCCGTGCTCGCCGCCCCGCCAGACCGGACCGACGGTATGGATCACGTGCCGGGCCGGCATGTCTCCGGCGGTCGTGATAACGGCGTTCCCCGTATCGCAACGGCCCGATTTCGCGACAATCGCTTTGCATTCCTCCAGGATGGCCGGTCCCCCCGCACGGTGGATGGCGCCGTCGACACCCCCGCCTCCCAGGAGAGAGGAGTTGGCGGCATTTACGATGGCGCCTGTATCTTGTTTTGTTATATCGCCTTGCAGGAGACGGACGGTCGAGCGGCCGACGCTCATCCCTTCGGGATTCGTACTCACTTCCGGGGATCCTCCCGGCGGGTGGCGAGGAGTACCGCTTTTTCGACGGCCTCTTCCGGCGTGGCCACGTGGACGATGTCGGGGGAAACGTCGTGGGTGTCGAGCCCCACGACGGGTACGCCGAGCTGGAGACAGTGGGCGATCTCGGACAGCGTGCCCGCGCCTCCCGCCAGGGCGATGACGGCGGACGACGACCTCACAATGATCACGTTGCGGGCGATACCCATGCCGGTGGCGATGCGAAATTTGACGAACGGGTTGGCCGTATCCGGCGAGTCGCCGGGGAGGACGCCGACGGTAAGTCCACCGGCTTCGGCGGCGCCCCTGCAGGCCGCCTCCATCACGCCCGACAGTCCGCCGCAGATGACACCGTAACCCTCACCGGCGATGAGCTCGCCGATCCGGCGCGCGTGTTCGAGGGTCCGGGCGTCACAATCACGCGACCCGATCACGCCGATGAGTTTCTGAGCTATCATGACCGGCGTCTATCCAAAAACGGACTTGAAGAACTCCCGCCGCATCCGCGCGATATTGGTGATCTTGATGCCCTTCGGGCAGACCGCCTCGCACTCGCCATGATTCGAACAGTTTCCGAATCCTTCCTTGTCCATCTGTTCGATCATCAGTTGCGCGCGGCGTTTGCGTTCGGGCGCACCTTGCGGCAGGAGCGCGAACTGCGAAATTTTGGCGGCGACAAAGAGAGACGCCGATCCGTTCGGGCAGGCGGCTACGCAGGCGCCGCACCCGATGCAGGAGGCGGCGTCCATGGCGAGGTCGGCCTTTTCCTTCGGAATCAGTATCGTGTTGGCATCCTGGGCGCCGCCGGCGTTGATGGACGTGTAGCCGCCGGCGGCGATGATCCGGTCGAACGAGTCCCGGTTGACGACGAGGTCTTTGATAACGGGAAAACCCGCCGCGCGGAACGGTTCGATCGTGATCGTATCGCCGTTCTTGTACTCCCTCATGTGCAGCTGGCACGTCGCGGTTTCACGCCACGGACCGTGGGCGGTTCCCCCGATGACGAGGCTGCACATGCCGCAGATGCCTTCGCGGCAGTCGTTGTCGAATTCGATCTGCTCTTCGCCTTTTTTGACGAGGTTCTCGTTCAGTACGTCGAGCATTTCCAGGAAGGACATGTGAGGGCTGACGTTGTCCAACGTGTAGTCGACCATCCGGCCCTTGCTGTCGCGGTCTTTCTGCCGCCAGATTTTCAAGTGCAGTGTCATGTTTTCGTTGCTCATACCCGATGACTCCTGATGTGTAAGTGGGGCTTCTCAGCCCATCCTTATCGATTGTCTCCAGACCGCTATTTATAGCTGCGTGTCGTCAGCGGCACGTCTTCGAATGTCAGCTCTTCTTTGTGGAGCTCGGGGTCCGTACTGTCTCCCTTGTACTCCCACGCCGATACATACGAGAAGTTTTCGTCGTCCCGCTTCGCTTCGCCCTCCTCGGTCTGGCTTTCCTCGCGGAAATGACCGCCGCAGGATTCGGCGCGGTCCAACGCATCGGTGGCCATCAGCTCGCCCAGCTCGAGGAAGTCGGCCACGCGGCCGGCGAATTCCAGGTTCTTGTTGAGTGTGTCGCCCGTCCCCGCGACCTTGACGTTGTTCCAGAAATCCTCGCGCAGGGCCCGGATCTGTTCGGCGGCTCTGGTGAGGCCCGGTTCGTCGCGCCCCATGCCGACGTTTTCCCACATGATCAGTCCCAGCTCGCGATGGTATTCCTTTACCGTCTTGTTCCCGTTGATCGAGAGCAGCTTCTTGACCGTGTCGTCGACTTCTCTCTCGATTTTCTTGAACTCGTCGTGGCTCGTGTCGACGGGGGGCAGGTCGCTGGAGGCGATATAGTCTCCCAGCGTATACGGGATCACGAAGTAACCGTCGGCCAGCCCCTGCATCAGCGCGCTGGCGCCGAGCCGGTTGGCGCCGTGGTCGGAGAAGTTCGCTTCGCCGAGGACATGCAGGCCTGGGATCGTGCTCATGAGGTTGTAGTCGACCCACAACCCCCCCATCGTGTAATGGACGGCGGGGAAGATCCGCATCGGAACCTCGTACGGGTTGTCGTCCGTGATGCGCTGGTACATGTCGAAGAGGTTGCCGTATTTTTCCTTCACCACGTTTTTCCCCAGGCGCTCGATGGCGTCGGCAAAGTCGAGATAGACCGCCATCCCCGTCGACCCTACGCCGTGCCCCTCGTCGCAAACCTGCTTGGAGGCGCGGGAGGCGACGTCGCGCGGGACCAGGTTGCCGAAACTCGGATATCGGCGTTCGAGGTAGTAGTCGCGCTCGTCCTCGGGGATGTCGTTCGGCGCGCGGGTGTCTCTCTCTTTCTTCGGGACCCAGACGCGGCCGTCGTTACGGAGGCTTTCGCTCATGAGGGTGAGCTTGGACTGGTGATCGCCGGAAACCGGAATGCACGTCGGATGGATCTGGATGAAGCACGGGTTGGCGAAGAACGCTCCCCGCTTGTAGCAGCGCCACAAGGCAGTGGCGTTCGAATTGATGGCGTTGGTCGAGAGGTAGAATACGTTGCCGTAGCCGCCCGTGCAGAGCAATACCGCGTGGCCGGCGTACGATTCGACTTCGCCCGTGACGAGGTTGCGCACCACGACGCCGCGCGCCTTGCCGTCGACGACGACCAGGTCGAGCATCTCGCGGCGGGGGAGCAGTTTGACCTTGCCCTTGTCCACCTGCCGCATCAGCGAACCGTATGCACCGAGCAATAGCTGCTGCCCGGTCTGCCCGCGCGCGTAGAAAGTCCGCGACACCTGCGCGCCGCCGAACGAACGGTTGTCGAGCAATCCGCCGTACTCGCGCGCAAACGGTATGCCCTGGGCGACGCACTGGTCGATGATGCTGTTCGCTACCTGGGCGAGCCGGTAGACGTTCGCCTCGCGGGCGCGGTAGTCGCCGCCCTTGACGGTGTCGTAGAACAGACGCCAGACGCTGTCTCCGTCGTTCGGGTAGTTCTTGGCCGCGTTGATGCCGCCCTGGGCTGCGATCGAGTGCGCGCGCCGCGGCGAATCCTGTATGCAGAGATTCAGGACGTTGTATCCCATCTCCGCCAGCGACGCCGCCGCCGACCCGCCGGCCAGGCCGGTGCCGACGACGATGATCGTGTACTTGCGCTTGTTTGCCGGGTTGACCAGCTTCATGTTGAATTTGTGCTTGTCCCACTTTTCGGTAACCGGACCGTCGGGGATCCTGGAGTTCAACGTCATAACGTCACCCCCCCGGTGAAGTAGATGTAGGGCGGAACGGCGAGGAAACCGGCCGCGATGACGATCGCAAAAATGTAGCCGATCGTGTTGACGATGGGCGTGT
Source organism: uncultured bacterium (assembly GCA_965372695.1). Taxonomy (GTDB): domain Bacteria; phylum Krumholzibacteriota; class Krumholzibacteriia; order WVZY01; family JAKEHA01; genus CBDUWU01. The sequence goes on along the minus strand of CBDVDJ010000308.1, from coordinate 398 downwards.
ATTTCGGGTGACTGAGGCCGAGTGACTGGAAAGAGCTCCAGAACCCGTGCCACAAGTGGAATCCGACGGTTATCATGACGATCTCGTAGAGGATTACGACCCATCCCTGCGTAAACTGCCCCACGACCGTATGGTAGAGGTTGACCACCTCCGCGCCGTTGTGAACATATACCTCGTGGTGGCCGTATTTCATCGTGGACACGTGCCAGAAGAGGAAGAGGATCATGATGACGCCGCCGTAGATCATCGTGATCGACGAGAACGTCTTGCGGCTCGGGCCTCCGGCGCCCTTCACCTTGGCGTAGCCCGTGGGCCGGGCCTTCCTTTTGCTCCACCAGACGGTGATGGCCGAGAGCGCGTGCACGACGAAGACGGCCACGAGCATGATCTCGATTACG